>CAXYUO010000170.1:0-5836 GCA_964292185.1 uncultured Frigoriflavimonas sp. | reverse complement strand
CCAACAACAGATACATTGATTCTTTGCAAAATAGAATGATTGAATTTTGGAAAATATTCTCTCACTTCCAAAAACCAAATGAATTTATTGCAAAATTATGTAACCTTAATTATTCGGTTTAATATAATGAATGCTGACCTAAAATGTCATTTCCACAACTAATGGCGAAGAGCCATAAAGAATTATTCTAAAGAATTATTTAACCATTATCAATTTCTTAGTAAAACTACCTGTTTCATTTTCTATTTTTATGAGATAAGTACCTGTTGGAAAAAGAGACATATCAATTTTTTCAAAAATATCGCCTAATAAAAGGGTTTTTTGTGGAATTATCAATTTTCCATCCATTGCATAAACGGAATAAGTGGTATCGTATTCTGTAAGTCCTTTTATATAGACAAAACCATCATAAGAAGGAACAGGATAGACAATTATTTCTGGAAAAGTGAACGAAGAACGAACTGGTGGAACTGTAGAATTAATCGTGAAAGCTGTGCTATTAACATTTAAGAAAACATTGTCGATTGCTTTTATCATAATTCTGGCATTATTATCAATAATTCCTAAATTTTTTGGAACTGTGAAAGTGTAAGAACCATTGTTTGGTGTGCTATCTACCAATGTAATTGGGAAAGTTGCTCCATTATCTACAGATAAAAGTATGGTAACATTTGCTGTACTTACAGGTGCAGAAGTAGTATTGGCAACATTCCAAGTGATGGTTTCTGAGTTTCCAATATTCCAAATTATTCCAGTAACATTTTGAGAAGTTACCACAAAAGGACCTGCAGCTGCAGTTACCGTAATTTTTATATCATCACGAGCAGATTGTCCTCCATAAAGATTATTATCTCTTACTAATGCTGCAAAATTTAAAGTTCTGCTTACGGAAGATAATTTTTCCCATGCTCTAAAATCATTTTGGCTAGTAATAGTAGGATTATAACCTTGTACAATGGTTTTTAATCTTGGGAAATACCTTGTATTAGAAGTAGTAGGTAAAACAGATCTAAACATAGGACCAATAGAACTTGCAGGACTTGGTGGCATTGTTCCCACTTCTTTATCCATTTGGTCAAAAGTATAGGTAAGAACATCTCCATTAGGATCTGTAGCAACTGTTGTAAGAGCAAAAGGAGTTTCTTTTGGTATCGTTTTATCCATTCCTGCATCTGCAGTTGGATGTGTGTTTCCAGAAGGAAGATTCAATGCGCAATTTCCTCCACCTGTAATTCTTGCGTACATTTCTTTTATGCTAATTGCATTATAAACTGCATCACTATTGTTTTGCACATTTGGAGCACAAATTCCGGCATAACTCATGATTGTACTTCCACTTCCTGGTTCTACAGAAGTATTTGCACTTCTGTTGCAAGGATTATTTTGGGTATGATTTGCACCAAACTGATGTCCCATTTCGTGAGCTACATAATCTATAACGAAAGGATCTCCAATTGGACTTCCAGTTCCCGTAACTCCGCCAGCTTTAGACGTTCCACAAACAGATGGTGTAGAAGCTAAACCACCTCCACCTCCAGTATAAAATATATGGCCAAGATCGTAATTGGCACTTCCGATAATAGCATTTGTTACAGTAATATTTTCGCCAAGCATTTGGCTAGTACTTGTAACATCAAAAGTATCTGTAGTTAAAAAGAATAATAAATCTGTATTTGGAATTAATATTAATCTTGAAGAAATATCGTTTTCAAAAACTTGATTTAATCTTGCAACTGCCAAATTTACACCTGCTAAAATTGCGGCTTTTTTCTGAGCATCTGTTCCTGTTGAAACTCCAGCTTGCGTAATCATAAAATCTGAATATTCTGTAGAAGTGGTAATTGCTAAACGGTATCTTCTTATCAATCCATCTTCAACAGTTTTATTGGCATTATTAGTTGAATTTACTTCATTTGCAATAGAATTTTCATCTACAAAACATTGAAATTGTGTATTAGAAACTGCATTTTTTCTATCATAAACAATATAAGTATTGTTGTTTTTCGTATAAGACTCTATATAAAACATGCCATTTTCACTTTTAAACGAGGCACTTAAACCGAAATAGGGATCATAAGTAAATCTAACTGTAGAAAGTGGATCACCAATTTTCACACCCATATAAGATTTGATATCTGCATATCTATTTTGCAAATCTGGGTGCATATTAGAAGATTCTAAAACTTCATAGGTATTGAAATTACCATTAGAATCTGGAAAACTTACCAAAATTCCTTTTGGAATAGGAAGAGCATCTCTATTTGGCGCTTTTGATAACTGGTTTTTTAATTCATCATTATTCAAATTAAAAAGTTCAAAATCAGAAACACGAGAACCACGATCTCTTAGTTCTCCAATATTTTTATCAGAAACTTTTGTCCACTGGTTTTGTTGGGCAAAAATATTTCCGGAAATGAATAGGAGGATTGTAAATAGTAGAATTTTTATTTGCATAAACTATGATTTTAATGTTAATTGTACGGTTTTGAATTTTTCAGAAGTTTTAATTATTAAAATAGGATTTGAAGCTTTACTTTTTTCATAATCTACATTTAGAATTTCTTTATATTTTATTATTAAATTTTCTTCTTTATTTTGAATATCAACAATTTCTATATCGCCATATTTTATTTTTTTCAAAGTTGGTTTTAAAACAATAAGTGTTTCGTTTTCTTCTAAACTAGGAATAGGAAAACCCTTTGAATATTTCGTATCTTCTAATCTTTGATAAAGCGTTAATATATCTTGAAATGAATTTAAAAAAGTAGTTTCTTTTAAATCTATTTTATAATTCAATCTACGCATTTCTACAAAATCTAATATTTCAGTATTCGCACTCTGATTTAAACTTTGATTTGAATTTTCTAACGAATTACAACTAAAAACCAAAGCAATCATTAAAAAAACACAAGAAATAGAAAATTTTGACAAATAAAACATAACACAAATATAGCTTTTTTTCTTAAATAGAAATTTTATTTATTTTAATAAAAAATCCTTTCAAAAAATTGAAAGGATTATTGCTTTATCGCATATTTACTATTTTATCTACCACATAAACGGTGTTTCCTCTCCATGGAATTGTACCGTGATATTCTTTGTAATGCAACTCAAAATATTTTCCACTATTGCTTTCCATTTGCTTGAAAATCTCCTCGTTTTCTATAGAAAATTCAAATTCATAACTGGTAAGGTTTCCGGTTTTGCTGTTTCCACCAAATCCTTCTTGTATTATTTTTCCTTCGTAGGTTTTAAAAACATTTCCTTTGTACACTGCAAAATTTAATTGACCAGATTTTACACCTTCACCAAAAACATAATAATAATTATACCAAATATAACCACTAAAAAGTACTGCTAAGAAAAGAAATCCTAAAATAAAATATTTTTTGAACGAACTTTTTTCTTCTAAATCTTGATAATCTGCCATTATTTTTTAATTATTTTGAAGCAATACTTCGTGAAATCACAATTTTTTGAATTTCTGAAGTTCCTTCGTAAATTTGGGTGATTTTTGCATCACGCATCAATCTTTCTACATGATATTCTTTCACATAACCGTAACCACCGTGAATTTGAACGGCTTCTATGCTTGTATCCATTGCAACTTGAGAAGCATATAATTTTGCCATTGCTCCACTTTCCGAAATATCTTTTCCTTCATCTTTTTCTACAGCAGCTTTGAAACAAAGCATTCTTGCAGCCATTATATTCACGTGCATATCTGCTAATTTAAAAGCAATTGCTTGGTGTTTTATAATTTCTTTACCAAATGTTTTTCTTTGTTGAGCATATTTCAAAGCCAATTCATAAGCTCCAGAAGCAATTCCCAAAGCTTGAGAAGCAATACCAATTCTTCCTCCATTTAATACTGCCATTGCAAATTTGAACCCGAAACCATCTTCGCCAATTCTGTTTTCTTTTGGTACTTTCACATCTGTAAAAAGCAAAGAATGCGTATCGCTTCCACGAATTCCTAATTTATCTTCTTTTGGTCCGATTTCAAAACCGTCCCATTGTCTTTCTACTATAAAAGCGTTGATTCCTTTGTGTTTTTTCTCAGCATCCGTTTGTGCAATTACTACATAGTATTTAGCATTTCCACCATTGGTAATCCAGTTTTTTGTACCATTTAATAGATAATAATCTCCCATATCTATTGCAGTGGTACTTTGCGAAGTTGCATCAGATCCTGCTTCTGGTTCAGAAAGTGCAAACGCTCCCAAAACTTCTCCACTTGCTAATGGAACTAAGTATTTTTGTTTTTGCTCTTCGTTACAGAATTTTTCTATTCCTGCACATACCAAAGAATTGTTTACAGACATAACTACAGCTGCAGAAGCATCTACTTTAGATATTTCTTCCATAGCCAAAACGTATGCAACACTATCCATTCCTGCTCCACCATATTTAGGATCTACCATCATTCCCAAAAATCCCATTTCTCCCATTTTCTTCACTTGTTCGTGAGGAAATTTTTGGTGGGTATCTCTTTCAATAACTCCAGGTAGAAGTTCATTTTGTGCAAAATCTCTCGCAGCTTGCTGTATCATTATCTGTTCTTCCGATAAATTAAAGTCCATATATAGAATTATTTTATTAATGTTGGTTGCTGGTAAATTTACAAAATTTGATAAAACTAAAAAACAACTTTTACTATATTTAAATTATATTTAGTATTTTTACCTACAAGCTTTATTATTAATAATAAAAAAACTAAAATATATGTCAATAAGAAGAATATTTGATTTTGCTCATCTCGCACATGCAAAATTCCCGAAAGAAGATATGTTCGTTACAAAATATAACGGTGAATGGAAAAAAACATCTTCCAATGAATTCATCAATTTAGCGAATAACATTTCCAGAGGATTGCTGAAATTAGGTAGCAAACCAGGAGATAAAATTGCTCTAATCACTTCTGCTACAAGAACAGAATGGGCTGTAATGGATTTAGGATTATCACAAATAGGAATTATTCCTGTACCAGTTTATCCTACAATTTCTGCGGAAGACTATCAATATATCTTCAATGATGCCGAAGTGAATTTTTGCTTTGTTTCTGATAAAGAAATTTTAGAAAAAGTAAAAAAAATAAAAAAAGAAGTACCAAGTTTACAAGGTGTTTTTAGTTTTGATGATATTCCTGGAGAAGCCAATTGGAAAGAAATATTGGATTTAGGAAATGATGATTCTTCTCAAGCTGAAGTAGAAGATATTGCAAAAACCATCAATCCAGAAGATTTAGCAACCATTATTTATACTTCTGGAACCACAGGAAAACCAAAAGGCGTAAAGCTTACGCATCAAAATATTGTTTCTAATGTATTGGCATCCGATCACAGAATACCAAGAAGAAAAGGTTTGTCTTATGAAGAATCTAAAGTTTTGAGCTTTCTACCGATTTGCCATATTTTCGAGAGAATGCTTTTCTACCTTTATCAATACAACGGATTTTCCCTCTATTTTGCAGAAAGTATAGAAAAAATGGGCGACAACATCAAAGAAGTGAAACCACATTACATGAGCGTTGTACCAAGATTGATAGAAAAAGTTTATGATAAAATCTACGATAAAGGAACAAGTGCAGGTGGATTGAAAGCTAAAATTTTCCTTTGGGCACTTGGTGTAAATAAAGCCAAAATGAAATTGGGAAAACCATCTGGATTAAAAGAAATTATAGCCGACAAACTGGTTTTCAAAAAATGGAGAGAAGGTCTTGGTGGAGAATTGGTAACATTGGTTTGTGGTTCTGCAGCTTTGGCTCCAAGATTAAACAAAATGTTTCAAAATGCTGGAATATTGATATGCGAAGGATATGGTTTAACGGAAACTT
>CAXYUO010000169.1:0-5844 GCA_964292185.1 uncultured Frigoriflavimonas sp. | reverse complement strand
AAATCTGCCCGATGAAATTTATTCATTTGCAAAAGTTCATTCAAGAAATCGAAATCCAAACGATCTCCCACTTTTATGCCGTGCGTAATGCTCGTAAAATCGGCTTTTTTCAGCACTTTTTCTGCCAAAGCTGCATAAGGAGCAACGATGATTTTTGGCGATTTTCCGGAATTTAATTTATTGATGACCTCTGTTCTCAAAACCAAATTGGCATTCTGAATTTTCTCTATTTGATAAGGTTCTAAATGCGAAGGCGGAAAATAGAGCACTTTTTCTTTGCCAATCAATTCTTCTAATTCTGTGGTTGCGTACAA
The DNA here is from genome assembly GCA_964292185.1 of uncultured Frigoriflavimonas sp. Lineage (GTDB taxonomy): Bacteria > Bacteroidota > Bacteroidia > Flavobacteriales > Weeksellaceae > Frigoriflavimonas. Next base: position 5,530 of record CAXYUO010000169.1, on the reverse strand, counting down.
GGCATCTTCTTTATTTTCTACAATAAAAACGATATTTCTCTGATGCACCAAAAACAATTGTGCTGCAAAAATAGCAGGAGAAGAGCCAGCAAAACCGCTAACAGAAAGCGAAGATTTTTTTTCTAAAGCGAGCATCAACTTTTCTCCGAAATTCTTCTTCAATAATTCTGGTAAAAGCGCCGAGCTGATATTTTGTAAATCCATAGAAAATTTTGTAAACGAAAAAAGCGATTTTGGGATGTTTCCCGAAATCGTTTTGCAAAAATAGGGATAAATTTTATGATGATTTGAAATATTTCACAAGCATTTTTAATTAATACTTTTAATATTTTATCATACTGAATAACTTTTTGAACATATTATTTTTGACTGTAGTTTTGTTAGTCATTATATTAAAATTATTTGATATTTTTACAAAATATTAATTTAATGATTTTTAAATCTACTGAAATTTAACAAACAAATTAATTCAGTTTTAATCGAGAAAAAAAAGAGTTATGGACGAGAAAAATTTGAATAATCCACCTTTTAATGATTATTTAGGGTTTGGAAAAAATGAGAATGCTTTATCTAAAGCATTAAATTTAGGGGAAAAATTTAGAAATGAAGAGAACTATGCAAGTGCAATTAAACATTTTGATTATGTTATAATAAATGATTTCACAAACAAATTTATGTTTGCTTACATTTACAAAGCTTTATCATATTATGGAATGAAGGAGTATAACTCTTCTATTGATGTTTGTTCTGAAGCAATTAATATTGGTGCAAAAAAATTTAAAGATTCTGAAAATGAGGAAATTGCCAAAGAAATGGCAATTTTACATGAAACAAGATCGAGATCAAGTATTGAAGTAAAAGAAATAGAAAAAGCTATTGAAGATTTAATAAAATATATTAATTACTTTCCGACAGATGCTCATGGGAGATTAGGTAATTTATTATTCGAACAAGAAAGGTATGAAGATGCTTTAGATTATTTTGAAAATATGGCTATGATGTTTCCAGATAATGGTAGAAATAGATTTAAGATGGGGCTATGTTACATGCAAATGAATCAAAAGGATAAAGCAATAGGTCAATTTGCAATTTCAAATAATCAGGGTTATGAACATGCTTATGAATATTTTGCAAAATTAACAAATGGTTAAGATTTTTATTGCGCAAAATCTTTCCACTTTATTTAAAACTTACAAGATAATTAATTCGATTGTTTAAATAACATTGAATTACCCCAATAAAGAAGCGTATTTTAATAAAAAAATATTTTAATAAAATTAACCAGAATAATCTAAATATTATGAATAAATGAATTTGACTTTAAATTTTACACTTGCAAATACAAATATTTCAAATGAAATTTTGGCAGATTTTATTATTGAAGAGGATTTTCCAGCAATAATTTATAAATTAACTCCTTCCGAAGGAAAAGTAATTTCTGCGGCTACTGATTGGATGGCATTGATTCAATCAGTTGAACATGGATTAACATTTTTAAATTCTTTATGGAATTTTTATTCTAAATTTATAAAACCTAAAAAGATTGATGATAGTACTTCAGGTATTTATATTTCTATCCAAATTAATAATAATGTAAATAATATATGGATTGGTAATGAAATAAATTCCAAAGAAGAATTAATTACAAAATTTAATGAAATTTTAAAATCTGAAGATTTAGATTCAATACAAACAAATGAAGCAGTTGATGCTGCTATATGGAAAAGAATCAAATAATGCCGATGTCGCGGATTTTTAATCATAAGTGTTCGAAACCTTAAGTTGGTTTTAAAATATCATTTATTTTTTTGGGGTTTCCCTCGCTGGTGCGAGCGTCACGCTCGTATCTTTCAAGTATTTTAAAAACAATTTAGTTATGGACACGAGCGTGACGCTCGCGCCAGCAAAAAATGGATAAGATTGCTGACGTGGTAATCCTTGACCTTTCCAACAATTATCCTGAAAAAATTGTTCCAGCGGAACAAAATCTATGTAGAAATTTGATTTGTGATTGATAATTGCGTTCCAGCGGAACGCTATCTTTGTTTGTAGAAGATGCCGTTCCGATGGAACGGATTAATTTTTATTTTTGCATTTAATACACTTTTCCACAAACCGTTTATTTAGTAACAGGCGACAAAGATTTATTAGAACACAATCCATTAATGACAGCTCAAATATTAACATTAGTTGATTTTGAAAAAAAATATTATATTTGATACAGAAATATATTAAAAAGATGAGAACATTAAATGTTTCAATATCGGACATAGAATATAACAAATTTGGACTTAAACAAGACAAATTAAGTTTTTCAGACTTTATCGAATTGATTAGAAAAGAATTGATGCGTCAAAACTTAAATAAATGTGTTGAACTTGCTAACAAATACGGATTTTCTAAAATGACAATGGATGAAATTTCTAACGAAGTAAAGGCAGTAAGAAAAGATGCAAAAAATCGTCATTGATACAAATATTATTGTTTCAAGTTTAATTCAACGAAACTATCCAAATTTTATAATTAGTGAATTATTCATTGAAGACAAATTTCAACTTTGCATTTCGGAAGAATTAATGGCTGAATATTACGAAGTTTTGACACGTCCAAAGTTTGCGAAATTTCAAGACTTTTTTATACGAGCAGAAGCTTTACTTGCAGACATTGAAGAGAAAGCAACGAAATTTCATCCAACAATTACACTCGATTTAATTTCTGACGATGACGATAATATGATTTTAGAACTTGCAGACGAATGTGACGCAGACTTTATAATTACAGGTAATACCACAGATTTTACGTTTCCAACTTATAAACAAACGAAAATAGTAACTCCAAAAGAATATTGGGATAATTACCAACCAGAATAAAAAGCACATCGCAAGATAACTAAACCGCTGCGCAAAATCTCCCGACTTTGAGCAATTTTGAAAAAAGCAGTACATTTTAATAAAGTAAAATTTTGAAAGAAGGTTTTGTAATAAGAGATCAAGAGAAAAAAACACTTTACAAGGAATTCCGCATCGAAATGAAAACAAATCATAAATTTTGAGTAAATTTGATTTAAAATAAGAAAATAGGTAAAGATGAAAACAGCATTGCAGATAGACGTAACATTTGACCAAATCCTTGCAATGATTAAACAGTTGCCAAGACAACAAAAAATAAAGCTAACAAAGGAATTGGAAAAAGATGTTGTAGGATCTAAACTTTCTGAACTATTAAAAATTTTCAAAACTGAAAATCTTGATTTAGCAACAATAGATAAAGAAGTGGAAACTGTGAGACAAGAAATCTATGACAATCAGAAACATTAAAGTCATCTTTGATACCAATGTTTGGATTACTTTTCTTATTGGTAAACGATTGGCTAAAATTAAACAACATATTGAAAATGGCAACATTACAATTGTAGTAACAGAGCAACTTTTGACTGAACTGAAAATTGTAACTTCAAGAGAAAAAATCAAAAAATATTTCCCAAAAAATAGTGTAAAAGAACTCATAGAACTTTTAGAAACTATTGCAGACAATGTTACAATAGAGGCTACACATTTCATCAATCGAGATCCAAAAGATAATTTTTTATTAGACTTGATAGATTTTTCCAAAGCCGATTATTTAGTAACAGGCGACAAAGATTTATTAGAACACAATCCATTCATGACAGCTCAAATATTAACTCCTGCTGATTTTGAAAAACAAATGGATAATTAAAATAGCAGCATAAAACCCGATGTAGCGAATTTGTAATCCGTTATTTTTTCAATCCGAACGCTATCTTTGTTTGTAGAAGATACCGTTCCGATGGAACGGATTTATTTTGGTTTGTGTGTATTACACAGATACGATTCCTCTGGAATCTGCTTCGTAAAATCTCCCGACTTTGAGTAAAATCAACATAATTTTATAAATATCTGAATACCAAAACTTAAAAAATGTTGGTTGAGATTGCAATGACAGTGAGAAACTATTATTTTCACAAATGTTTATAACAAAAAAATCCCGAAAAATAATTTCGGGATTTCTATTTTTAAGAGTAATTTTCTATTCAAAACTTACTTCATTTACTTCTTTTCCACGTTGGAAATTGAGGGTTTTCTGTTGACCTTTGTATGCGATATTCACCAAATTTAATTGTTTTGGGAAAGTGTTTAGCAAAATGGTGTTTTTAATTTTCAAACTGCTAATATCAGAAACACCGCCAGTTTCAAAATAAACATAAACAGATTCTCCACTTACTTGGCTACCTGTGAAAGTAAGAACTTTATCAGATCCATTGATGGCAATATCAAAATTATTGTTCACATATTTTTTTACTTCTGCTTCAAAACTTGCCGTATTTGGGTTTATTTTTATAGCTTCCGAGATATGAGAAGTGTTCATTTTGGTAGTAAATTTCAAGGTTTTGCTGCCTTCTACATAATCTACTTTCGTCATTGAGGAATAGAAATCTGCAACTGCAAAGCTCATTGCAAAAAAGATGGATAAAATTCCGAATATTTTGTAAAAATTTTTCATTGTAATATATTTTAGCAATATGGTTAATAATGTACTTGAAACTAGACAAAATTTGTGCCAATTAGAAGTTGACGTGGATGCTATATTTATCATAAAACGCTTTTATATGCGCAACTGCTTCATCCGCAGTATCTACAACTCTATAAAGATTCAAATCTTCTTCGTTGATCATTCCATTTTTTAGCAAAGTATTTTTAAACCAATCCAAAAGTCCGTTCCAATATTCAGAACCTACCAAAACGATAGGAAATCTGGCAATTTTTTGAGTTTGAATTAAAGTAATAGCTTCCGAAAGCTCATCTAAAGTTCCAAAACCACCCGGCATTACGATAAAACCTTGAGAATATTTGATAAACATTACTTTTCTCACGAAAAAATAATTGAAATCTATGGAATAATCTTTATCAATATATGGATTAAAATGTTGCTCGAAAGGCAATTCTATATTCAATCCGATAGATTTTCCGTGTCCTTGTTTTGCACCTTTGTTTCCTGCTTCCATAATTCCAGGACCACCACCAGTTATAATTCCGAAGCCTATTTCAGTAATTTTTTCGGCAATTTCTACAGCCATTTCGTAATATGGATGATCTGGCTTCAACCTTGCAGAACCGAAAATAGAAACACAAGGTCCTAATTTTGCCAATTTTTCATAACCATCAACCAATTCAGCCATGATTTTGAAAATCATCCAACTATCTTTGGTAATAGTTTCGTCCCAAGTTTTTTCTTTGAAACTGCTTTGTATTTTTTGATCTATTTCAAAAGCATTTCCCGCAATATCTTTGGTTATGCCTTTTCCTCTTTTTATTTTGCTCATAATTCTAAATCTTTTTAACGCGAAGTTCGCAGAGTTTATTTCTACCAATATCGAAAATATTTTTGAGTTTCGCAAAGGCGTAAACTTAGCAAAGTTCGCAAGAGTCTTTTATTATATTTATTTAAAATATTCTTCTGCTAATGCGATAGATTCTGGTTTTCCTACGTCTATCAAATTTGCGGTATGTCT
>CAXYUO010000168.1:0-5860 GCA_964292185.1 uncultured Frigoriflavimonas sp. | reverse complement strand
ACCTCCGCTTCTTAAGGAATCTTTGGATTTTAAAATACTAAAATTATTCATCGCTAAGATATTTCTTTTAGAAAGATCTAGGTTTGTTTGATTGAATTTTTCACCTGTTTTTAGGGTAATTGCTCTCCAAATTGCTTGGTTTTTGTACTTTTCATCTATTTTATGAAATTTTATGCCTCTCAAACTATCTTTGGTTGTTGTTTTTTTTAAATCTGATCTGTTTTCTACAATGGCAACATCTATATTTCCGATGGTCGCCATTTTGTATGGAGAATTTAGAGAATCTTTGTGAATATATATCGTGATAGGAACTTGCTTTCTACTTTTTAAAGTATCTGCAGTGAAGTAAATTTCTTGATTGGAGTCATTAAAATCATAATAACCATTATCTCTCATCAAATTTGTAATTCTTTTTGCTTCTGCTTCTATTTTTGTTTGATCTAGTATATCATTAGATTTCAGTAAGCTTTTTTGAATATTCCTTTCATAAAAACCTTTAACATGTACATCTGGAATATCATAATACATTTGGCTAATGAAAGTTGGATCTTTATGAGTAATTGTATAATTTACTTTTGCTTTTTTATTGGCTGTATCTAATTTTATTTCAGAATTTACTTCTGCATCCCAATATCCGCGATAGATTAATCTTTTTTTAATGGAGGTTGTGCTTTCATTAGCTTTTCCTTTGCCTAATATTACAGGAGCTTGACCAAAATTATGAAATACGCGGTTTTTAAAAATACTTTTTCCAAGATATTCTGGTTTATTATATTTAATAAAAAGTGAATCTCTCAGATTTTGATTTCTCATTTCATTTGGATACGTATAATAATCATTTAAAATAGAATCGTATTTTGGATTCGCCATATTATATAAACCCAATGGAATAGGGAGAATAAACAGTACTTTTTTATTCGGTTTTTGGCTTACATAAGAAGATAATTCATCTTCAAAAATTTTACCATCTTCAAACTTAAAATTGTTTTTGGTTAAGAGATAATCTCCATCAGGTACTTTTTTTGTAGCATTGCAAGCATAAAAGAATAAAATTACACTTGCAAAAGCGACAATTAAATGATATTTTTGATAATATTTTACTAAATGCTTACAGTTCATCAAATTAAAGTTTTACAGTCTTTAGACAAAAAAAAATTCCGCCAAAAGCATCAGCTTTTTTTGGTAGAAGGGAACAAGAATATTGTTGAATTACAATCTTCACGCTATAAAATTAAAGATTTATTTTCTATAAACCCAAACGAATTGGAATTTCTTCAAATTCCTTGTGAAAAAGTAAGTGAAATAGAGCTTAGAAAGATAAGTTTTTTGCAAAATCCGAAAGATTCTGTTGCAGTTTGTGAAATTATTCCAGAAGATAAATTAGAGCAAAATGGAGTTCAACTTTTACTTGATGGGATTCAAGATCCCGGAAATCTTGGAACAATAATTCGTTTGGCAGATTGGTTCGGGATTTCGCAAATTATTTGCAGTAATGATACTGTAGATTTTTATAATCCTAAAGTGATACAAGCAAGTATGGGATCTTTCACGAGAGTGAATATCGTGTATGAAGATATAAAAGATACTATTTCTAATGCTGTATTTCCTGTTTTTGGAACAGCAATGGAGGGTGAAAATATTTACGAAAAGAATTTCCCAGAAAACTTTAGTTTAGTTCTAGGAAATGAAGGAAATGGCATTCGTCCAGAAATTTTTGAATTAATTAAGGAAAATTTGAGTATTCCAAGATTTGGTAAAACTCAATCTACAGAAAGCTTGAATGTTTCTGTAGCTGCAGCGATTATTTTGGGAGAAGTTTTTTCTAGAAAATAAAAAAAACGCTTTTCAGCGTTTTAAATTATTATATTATTTTTCCCATGCTAGAAATACTTCTATTTCTTTGGTATTCTTCTAGTTTTTTCCTGGCGTATTTTAATCCTATTGGAAGCAAATAAATAAGGGCAGCTCCTAGAATTTTGTTTTTCCAACTAGCATCATTTATTTTCTTTTTTGCGAAAGAACCTACCATTGCAACTACACCAAGTCTTATTACATCATCCATTGCTCCACCAGAAATTGCATTTTCGGTGAAATTCATAATTGCATCTTTGCTTGCTGCTTTTTTGGTAACCATAGACGTTATGTTTTTCATCACAAATCCAGAATTTAGACCAAGCTTCACTTCTCCATCACTTCCTTTTTTATTGACTAAATAATTATCAGTAAAACCATTGGTAATCGCACTTAAGCTTTCTTTGGTATCGTCGAAAGAGATTAAACTTTCTAATTCTGAAACTTCATTTTTCAATAAAGCTTTTCTTTTTCTTAACTTTTCTAAACTATTATTTTTTGAAGCCATGATTAGTCGTTTATTAAATTAATAATTTTACTTGCAACAGAATTTTTTATAGATTTTTTTATACTTATCATTATTAATAATAATAACAAATAAAACCCAGACATCAAGAGAACGCCCAATCCATAATTATCAAGATAATGACCAATAAGTAAACCCAATCCTATGTTTAATAATAGAAAGAAAAACACGAAAAAGACTGCTAAAATCGTAAGAAATATAATAGAACCAACCGCAACAGAAGATTTTTCTGTGGCTTCCATTTTTAGTAATTCTATCTTCTTGGAAGAGTATTTTTTTAAAAGTTCTATCATATTTAAAAAATTATAATTTAAAAAAAAGGAACAGATCGTTCCTTTTTTCTTATTTTATTTATTAGATTATTTCAATCCGTCTAATTCAGTTTCTACGTCTTTCACAACGTTTGAAGTTTTAGAAATGATTTGATCTCTGTATCTATCATAACCTTCTTTCACGTTTGCTTGTAAATTTTGAGCAGTTTCTTTGAAAGTAGAAGAAATGTTTCCGTATTGATCTTTTACTTTTTCAGAAACTTCAGCATATTTTTCTTTAGCTTTTTCAGAAACTTCAGCATATTTTTCTTTAGCTTTTTCAGATGCTTTACCATATTCATCTTGAGCTTGATCTTTTAGTTCATTTGCTTTAGCATTTATTTTTTTTCTAGTGTCTACACCTTCTTCTGGTGCATACAACATTCCTAAAACTACTCCAGCTGCTGCTCCAGCTAATAATCCTGCTAAAACTGCTCCTGCATTGCTATTATTTTTACTTTTTCCCATTTTGATTGTATTAATGATTAATTTATATATTGTTTAATGAGATATAAAAATACAAATTTAATACCAAATTTCCCAATAAAAAATGAAATATTTATTTTTTATTCTGTATGATATTGTAAATTTTGTTAATAGTTTCTTCTTTTGTAAGCTCAGAATTATCTATTAATATAGCATCTTCGGCTTTTGTAAGCGGTGCAATGCTTCTTTCGCTATCTATTTTATCTCTATTGATTAAGTTTTGCTTTACTTTATTTAAATCAGCATTTATTTGAGAATTTTTTAATTCTAAAAATCTGCGTTTTGATCTTTCTTCAATTGATGCTGTTAAAAAAAATTTGAAATCCGCATTTGGAAAAACTACAGTTCCTATATCTCTACCATCCATTATTATTCCTCCTTCTATTCCCCAAGATTTCTGCATTTCTAGCAAAAAATCTCTTACAAATTTCTGTTTTGCAATGATGCTCACATAATTAGAAACTTCTGTACTTCTTATTTCTTCAGAAATATTAATGTCATTTAAGTATAAAACAAGAATGTTATTTTCATTACGAAATTGAAGATGAATTTTGTTTAAATTATTTTCTAATGCTAATAAATCTAATTCTATATTAGAAAGAAGATGGTTTTGAAGAGCAAATAATGTAACAGCACGGTATAATGCACCAGTATCTACATGGATTAATCCAAGCTTTTCTGCTAAAACTTTTGAAATAGAACTTTTTCCAGTGGAAGAAAATCCATCAATTGCGATTACCAATTTTCTCATGTTGTAAAGTTCAGAAAAATTAAATAAAAATAAAAGGCTATTTAAAAATTTTAAAAATAAAACCACAAAAGTAACAAAAGTATGAGCTTAAATAATTCTTTTTTAAGAAAAAATAAGGCGCAATTCTCTTATTTTTACTTTAAAACGTTTTTAATTCCCTTATCTTATTGTTCCTTTTGTGGTTTTAATACAATTTTAAACAAGCTCTAAAAGGTTAAAGAATAAATGTTAGTTTCTATTTCCAGATAAATCTAAAGAAATTCCAAGTTGATTGACATTGGAAGAATTGTGATATCTAACATGAGCATAATCAAATCGGAATTTAGAAACTTTAAACCCAAAACCAGCTGAAATTCCTGAAAAACTTCTTTGATCTAGTACAGAAAGTTCGTTTCCACGTTTTACATTGTAACCTAATCTAATATTGAAAGCACTTCTTGGAAAAAATTCTGCACCGATAGAAATATGATCTAATATTTTTCTTGGTAATTTTACTTCTTGTCCGTTCACATCTGTTGTTGCAGAAATATCTACTTTTTGTAAATCGTGAGCTGTAATGGTAATTGCTGCAGGAAATTTTGTTAAAATTCTGGTATATCCCAAATCTACACGAAAAGGCAATAGCTCTTTATCAACATCAAAAGCTTTTATTTGATATCCAAAATTTCTAAAAACCAAACCTACAGTTTCATTTGTTTTTTTAAAATGATAAGAAACACCTGCATTTCCTGCAACTGCCATAGAAGAATAAGTATCTATAGATGAAGTTACAAAACTTAGCGATGCACCAATTGTCCATTCGTCTTCAAATTGTTTAGCATATCCTAAACCGATTGCAGCATCTGAAGCTCCAAATTCTCCATTTTCGAAGCCAGCTTCGTCTGTTCTAGGCATTTTTCCATAATCCATATATTTTGCAGTTGCAAAAACTAGGTTTCCATTTTGCAAATCTTTTGCATAACTAAGCGTTCCGTATTTAGAATCTGCTAAATACATGGCAACATTCACAGAAAGTTGGTTATCCATTTCTATATTTAATAATGCAGGATTTACGGATGCGAAATTCACATCGTAATCTCTTATAGAAACGGCATCTCCACCTAAAGCTGCTTGTCTTGCAGATACAGGAATATTAAGGAACGGATATACATTTTCTCCACCTTGTGCAAATGTGTACAAGGATGAAAATATAATAAATGGGAGTAAAATTTTCTTCAAAACGATGTAAATGTATTGCAAAAATAATCCTTTTTGAAACTTATCAAAGCTTTTATCAAATTATTTCTGCATTATGATTAATATTAATAACGAAATTATTGTTGAATCCTTATATTTGCAGTATTATTTTTTTTAATTAAAAATAAATATATAATAATTTAACCAACTTTTACAATGAAATATCAAAGAATTCTTTTAAAATTGAGTGGAGAAGCACTTATGGGAAACAGACAATACGGAATAGACAACGATAGATTAAAAGAATATGCTTTAGAAATAAAAAATGTAGTAGATCTTGGTTGTCAAGTAGCTATTGTAATAGGTGGAGGAAATATTTTCCGTGGTTTAGCTGGTGCAGCAAAAGGAATGGATAGAGTACAAGGAGATTATATGGGAATGCTTGCAACAGTAATCAATGGAATGGCTTTACAAGGAGCTTTGGAAGATGCAGGCGTGAAAACAAGACTACAAAGTGCAATAGAAATGGATAAAGTTGCAGAACCTTTTATAAAAAGAAGAGCGACAAGACATTTAGAAAAAGGTAGAGTAGTAATATTTGGAGCTGGAACAGGAAATCCATATTTTACAACAGATACAGCAGCTACACTAAGAGCAATAGAAATTGGTGCAGATGTAATATTAAAAGGAACTAGTGTAGATGGTATCTATGATAGCGATCCAAAAAGGAAGAAAGATGCTGTGAAATAAAACTCATTA
>CAXYUO010000167.1:0-5938 GCA_964292185.1 uncultured Frigoriflavimonas sp. | reverse complement strand
TGCGGGAAACCAAGGAAAGCGTTCTGCATTGACACATTCTCGTGTGATGATCCATCAACCAAGTGGTGGTTCTCAAGGAGTTGCGACAGATATGGAAATCAATTTGCGTGAAATGCTAAAATTGAAGAAAGAATTGTACGACATTATTGCAGAACATTCTGGACAAGAATTTGATTGGGTTGAAAAAAATTCTGAAAGAGATTATTGGATGACTTCTACAGAAGCGAAAGAATTCGGGATGATAGATGAAGTTTTAGAGAGAAAAAAAGAAGAGAAGAAATAGTTTTCTATTTTATGAGTATAAAAAAAAACACGTCAATCGACGTGTTTTTTAATTTTAATTGAATTTAGAACTCTAAAAATTCATTTTTACACCAAATCCATTTTGGTTGGTTACCACAAAATATTCCTTTTCAGATTTTATAGTAGAAACACTACTATTTTTTATCTTTTTCATTCCAGAATTACCAGAAATTTTCATAACAAGACCAGCTCCCATTCCTGCTAAACCGATAATTAATGGAACTGAACTTCCTTTAGATTCTGCATTTTGATTTTGTGAATTTACAGTAGTTTCATTAGATTTAGAAAGATTGAGCAAACCACCTACCAAAAAACAAGCACCTCCTCCTACAAGAAACCCTGTTCCGAGTTGATTTAATTTTTTAGCTTTAATATAATCCGTATTTGTGATGTAACTATCGCTTTTCAAAGGAATTTCTGAAGCTTGGTAAATACTTTTTGCAGGTTTGTATTCTACAGATTCATTTTCAATTTCTGGTTGATTATATTCTGTGATTATTCCATTAATTGGTTCAGAATTGTATTCCAAACTTTTAATAGAATTGTCATATAGAAATTCCTCATTTCCAGTTTCAGCATTTGTAAAAGTAACTTTTCCTTTTTCGTAGCTTAAATTAGTATATTTTATCTGCAAATTTGTAGAAGTTGTGATGTTTCCGCTGGATGATTTTTGTGGAATTTTAACTTGGGAAAACAAAAATCCACCAATTAAAAATGCACCAAGAATAATTATTTTTTTCATTTTATTTTATTTTGAGTTGTTTAGCGTATCAAGTCCCTCTCCTTTGGAGAGGGATTTAGGGTGAGGAAAATTAATTAAACCCCTCAATAATTTTAGAAAAATCTTCTATTTTCAAAGCTGCACCTCCTATTAAACCTCCATCAATATCAGGTTTAGAGAAAATTTCTTTTGCATTATCTGGTTTCACAGAACCGCCGTATAAAATAGAAATTTCATCAGCAACTTCTTGTCCATATTTTGCAGCAATTAAACTACGGATATGTGCATGAATTTCTTGTGCTTGTTCAGGTGTTGCAGTTTCGCCAGTTCCAATTGCCCAAACTGGTTCGTAAGCAATCACCACTTTTTTTATTTCTTCTGCAGAAAGCGTGAAAAGTGCAACTTCTGTTTGGTTTTTCACTACTTCAAAATGTTTTCCAGCTTTTCTTTGTTCCAAAGTTTCGCCGTTGCAATAGATTGGCGTTAAACCTAAATCCAAAAGCAATTTCACTTTTCTATTGGCGTGAGAATCGGTTTCTCCATGGTATTGTCTTCTTTCAGAATGCGAAACTAAAGATCCATTTACTTGAATAGATTTTAGCATTTCTCCAGAAATTTCTCCAGTAAAAGCGCCACTTTCGTGTTCGCTTACATCTTGGCTATACACTTCTATTTTGCTATCTTCTAATATGTTTTTCGCCATCATTGTATAAATTGATGGTGGTGCAATGTAGATTTCGCAATTAGAAGAATTATTTTTAGAATAGGAAAGCAGTTGCGTCATCAATTGTTGAGCACCTTCCAAATCTTTGTTCATTTTCCAGTTTCCTGCTACGATATTTTTTCTCATGGTTGTAAATTTTCAGTATAATTTATTATTTTTAATTCTTTCAAAATAGTGAATGATTTATTGTAAAATTCTTGAAATGACTTTAATTTCCTCAAGTTATTTATATCTATTTTTTGCCCGATAATCTGATATAATTCTGATATTTGCAAATCTTTCCTCCGTTTTTTTGGTAATTCCATATTTACGATTCTCATGGATTCTATAATTTTTAATTTAGGATTACTAAAATCTTCAGGATTTCCCGAAATTTGAAGTTCAGATTTAGTTTTATTAGTTGAAATTTCATTTGCAAATAATTCAAAATCAGCAATTAGCCATGCTTCCGTCATTTGGATTGGAATAATTGGAATTATTATACAATTATTTACTTCATCAGAATCTTCAATAGCTTTATACAATGGTTCAAATTTATACTGTATAACATTTTCATTATTTACATCATCTGCATCGCAATGTATAAAAAAAATATCAACGGAATTTTCATTCTGACCAAGTTTTATAGCATTCATAGATTGCTCTATAAAAGTGTTTCCACTCTTTTTCAAAGGTATTAAAATAATTTCTACATCTATAGTACTGTATTTAAAAATTATATCTGATAAAGTACGTTCAATTATACTATTAAAAAATCTTTCATCAGTGCTACCTTCAAATGTGAAACCTAAAAACAATTGATAACTCATTATTCTGAAATTTCAAATTTACCGTTATTTAAATAATTTTGAACATCTGATAGTGTTATTCGATCTTTAAAAAGTGTTTGTTGCTCACTTTTTTCAGCTAATAGCATTTTGGTAGTTTCAATTTTATATCTTTTATCAGCAATATTTATTATTGAAACTCTCATTTGGCTAAACCATAAAATTTTCAGATGGTCATTTTTAAAATTGGTCATTAGATTTCCAACTAAAACAGGAGAATGGGTATTAACAATCACTTGCCTTAAAGGACTTGAAAAACTTGAAAAATCTGATGATAAATCGGTTAATAGTTCTAACATTGTAGAAATTCGTTGAGGATTTATTCCATTTTCTGGCTCTTCAAAACATAGTAAACCTGAAAATTGATTATCAAATTCTAAAACACATAATGTTAAAATTCTTAAAGTTCCTTCGGATAGTACTCTTGAGGTATATTCTTTTTTATCGGTATCAATTAATTTTATAATATATTGACGATTTTCTTTATCATCGAAAACTTTTACTTCAATAAAATTAGGTAGAAAAAAATTTAATTTTCTTGATATTTCTTTTAGTGCAATAGGATTATGTTGAGAAATTCTATATAAAGCAGCGGCAATGTTTTTTCCTGTTTGAGATATTTCGTCTTCTCCATTGTTTTTGCTTGTAGGTTCTCGCAAATCATCTGGATTGAGTTGTAAAAATTTCCAAGATTTCATTTCTTCTTTTGCTGCCAAAACATGAGGAAAATCAATAGCATCAAAACTACTCAATACAGTTCTATTGGCAGAATTCAAAGGAAATCTTCTTTTGTTTCCTGTTGTCCCATCTTGAGGAACAACAACTGTCAAAATGTTATCGATTTCTTCAGTGTCAATATATGGTATTCCTCTTTTACCTGCCGAAACTTTTGGTCGCCAATTTTCTCGTATTTTTTTTGGTATTATATCTATCCACTTGTCTTCTTGATGCTTTAAATTAACAAGTTTCTCATGTATAACATCAATATCCTGCATTCCCAAGTTATTTACAAATCTTTTTAATTTTAATTGATAATTCAGTCTTGTATATTTTAAATTAGTTTTATTTCCCCAAGCATCTTTTACTTCTTTATTAATCAACATCTCAACTTCAAATTCCATCAAAAAAGCATGATGATTTTGATCGTACATTGTGAATAATTCTAAAAATTCACCTCTCTGTTCACTTAATGATCTTTTAATATTATCACTTTCTGCCAACTTCGATAAAAGCATGAGAGCATCAAATAAATTACTTTTACCCGATGCGTTTGTTCCAGCAATAACAGTAAATGGCGCAAAAGTCATTTCAAAATTATGAAATGATTTAAACCCAGTGATATGAATTTTTGTGATCATTTTATAAATTGATTTAAACTAAATTCCAGATAGATTTCAATCTTTTGTAATATTTATGCTCTTCATCATCTACAATATCATCTGCTTTTATTAATGATTTTGCAAATTTGATAAAACTTTTTCTTTCTTTTTCGGTAGAATCATCTAAAAAACAATCCGCATGAAATTGGAAATGTTTTTCCCATTCATCCATATGTAATGTTGCGATGATTTCTAATTCTTCATCTAAATCTACTGTGAATGGAAACTCATCTGCCAAATATTTTTGAATATGCATTCCTTCATTTGGAGAAAATACTCCGTCTACAGAAGATAATATCATTAATAAATGATAACCTGCGATTGATTTGTTTGATTTGTTCATATAATTTATATCTTTTTACTTTTACCTTTTTACTTGATGAAATCTTTTGCACTTTTTTTATCTACTATTTTTCCATTTTCGATAATGAGTACAAAAGGATTGCTTCTTGCTATAGTTTTTGTAGCAGTTCCGTCTAACATTGCGTTTTTAATGGTTTTAAACGTATTTGGAATTGAAGAAACACCTAAAAGATAAGCACCTTTTTCAGTTTTCATTTTTGCTTCGGCTTTTGTAATAATTTCTTTATTTGCCTCTTTTGGTTTGTAAGAAAATAGTATAATCGCTTTTGGAGCTCTCAATATTTCTTCTGTTACGTCATTTCCTGCATCATCTTCTATTTTAAATTTTGCTATTTCAGATTTGTAACCTTGTTTAACCAATTTAGACTCGCTTTTTCCATCTACAATTTCCCAATCAGAACCTTCCTTCCAATATTTTTCATCATTCACATAATCATCTTGATTTAGTACCAATTCTTCCTTGGTTTTCTTGTTGATCATTGTGTAGAAAGTCTTATATTCCGAAGGATCTGCTTCAATTTTTTTCTTTTCTTGAACCAAATCTGTTCCTATTTTATAATCTCGAAAATCGATTAAAGGTTCATGGAAAATTCCCCAATACATAAATACCGTCATCACAGCTGTGAAAATAAAAACTGCACTATTTTTTACCGTACTTTTTTCATTTTTGCAACAATCCGAAGTTCTTTTGTATAAAATGTAAATAATAATTAATGCGACAAGCAAAATAATATCTTTCCAAAAACTTTCCCAAGGTGTGAATTTTATAGCATCTCCGAAACATCCACAATCTGTAACCACATTGAAATATGCCGAATAAAACGTGAGAAATGCAAAGAAGATACACAATGCAATTAAAGCAAAAAGTGTTTGTTTCAGTTTAATATTTAATAATAAAAAGAAACCAAGAAGTAATTCTAAACCAACTACAAAAATTGCCATTGGCAAAGCTAAATCTACCAAAAATGGAATATTAAAAACGCCTGGCTCAAAATATTCTTCCAATTTAAAGGAAAATCCTACTAAATCTACTGCTTTCACAAAACCAGAAAGTATAAATATAAATCCGATTATTATTCTTAAATTTTTTTTCATAGTAAGTTATGTTTTTTTAAAATTAACCTAAACATTAATGAGAATGAACTATCAGGTTGGGAAAAAATTTGTAAACATTGTTTTTCAAAAACTGTGAAATCTCTATTTTTACTTATTTTATAAATCTCAATTAATAAATTATTAAATTTGTTAAGTTCGTCTCCTCTTAATTTATCAAATATATCTTTATCTAGGTTATATTTTTGAATTGTTTTAAAACCCTTATCAGTTAGACTTTTTATACTATTATCTTCAAAAAATAAATGTTTTTCAATTTCTTCGTCAGAATCTAAAAAAGGATTTAAAGTTTCTACATTCGCAATAGTTTTGTTGGTAGATTTTCCTTGGTTACAATCTTTGTGTGCTAAATAAAGGTTTTCCCATTCAAAAGTTTTTGTCTTATCTTCTACAATTTCCAAATAATGATCTATTTGTGCTTCACTTATATGTGCAAATTTTACCTCACTGTAAAAACATTTTCCAGAACTAATTTGTCTCAATTTTTCTTTTACCGAAATATGATTAT
>CAXYUO010000166.1:0-5970 GCA_964292185.1 uncultured Frigoriflavimonas sp. | reverse complement strand
ACCATCTAAAATTTTCAAAGATTTCACATCATCACCAATTTTTAAATTTGTGAAAGCAGCAGGATAAGGCGACATTCCTAAAACGAACTGATGAATTTGATTTGTAGGCAAATTCCAATCAATCACTAACTGTTCTTTGTAGATTTTATATGCATTTTTTATTTCATCTACTTCTGGTTCAGGTTTTTGCGAAATTGAATTTTCTGCAATTCCATCTAATGTTTTTACAATTAAATTTGCTCCCAAAACCATTAATCTATCATGCAAATTTCCAGCATTTTCGTCAGGCAAAATATTTAATTTATCTTGAAGAAGTATGTTTCCTTCATCTATTTTTTCATTAATATAAAAAGTGGTAGCTCCGGTTTCTTTTTCTCCATTGATGATGGCAAAATTTATCGGTGCAGCACCGCGATATTGTGGTAGAAGAGAAGCGTGCAAATTGAAAGTCCCTTTTTTGGGTATTTCAAAAAGCATTTTTGGCATCATTCTGAACGCTACAACAACGAAAATATCTGCATTTAATTCCGAAATTTCTTTTAAAAAAGTTTCATTTCTCAATTTTTCTGGTTGAAAGAGCTTTAGATTTTCTTGTTCTGCATATTCTTTTACGGCAGATTTATTTAATTTTCTACCACGTCCACTTTCTTTATCTGGAGCTGTAACTACCGCAGAAATTGTATGGTTGGAAAGATGTATGCTTTCTAAAGCATTTTTTGCAAATTCTGGAGTTCCAAAGAACACTACTTTTAGAGATTTCATAGTGCAAATATAGGAATATAGGAATATAGGAAACAAAAATTCTATAATATATAGAGTTTATGCTAATGTGTAGGTGCGAAAGTTGAGCATTTTCACTTTACCCGAGTCAAGTAGAATTATTAAATTTTCTAAAATGTTTTCTTTTTGATGATAATGCAACTGTATTGCTATTTCTTCAACGGATGATGGTTTTTGTTGTAGAACTTCTTGTATTTCAAGAGCAATATTTTTTCCAAATAAACCTTCTTTTTTTCTTTCGCAATTGGAACATTGTCCGCAGTTTTTCACATTATTTTCGCCAAAGTAGGAGAGTATCATTTTCATTTTGCAATGGTCTTTGTCTTGCACATAGAATTTCATTTCTTCCCATTTCTGAATTTTATTTTTTTGAATCTGAACGAATAAATTCCAGTATTTTCCCTCGTTAAATCTTTCGTTTCTAGGTGTTAAAAATTTTATTGATGACAAAGAACCATCAATGTAATCCAAATATTTTTGTTTTTGAAGTTCTCTAATACGTTCTTTTACTAAAGAAATATCTATTGCTAAAGAATTTGCAAGTTTTGTTTCACTGAAATATACTTTATGAGAAGAAATTGCGGGAAGATTTCTTTGTAAAATTTCTATAAAATAAGCATCTTTTTTCTGTAAAACTTCTATTTCTTCTAAGGAAATTAGCAGTTGTAAACTAGATAAGCTTTTGAAATTGTTTTGGTAAATTATTTCTTGATTATGAAGAAAGTTTAAAATATTATTTATTTTTGAGAAAGAACAATTGGTAATTCTTTTCAGTTTTTCAATATGCAATTGAAAATTATTTAGTGGTAAATCGTGTTCTGCAATTTGAAAAAGTGAATAAAGCGTACCAATAATTTTCACAAATTCATTTTTATTAGGAATTTGATTTTTTAAAATTTCATTAAATTGATCTAGTTCATTTTTATTCCAAAGTAGAAAAGCAAAACTATTTTCTCCATCTCTACCAGCTCTTCCTATTTCTTGATAGTAATTTTCTATACTATTCGGTACAGAAAGATGAATTACAAAACGTACATCCTCTTTATCGATACCCATTCCAAAAGCATTGGTTGCTACTAAAGTACTGTTTTTACTTTGTTTCCAATTCTTTTGTTTAGCATGTTTTTCTTTACTAGATAAACCTGCATGAAAGAAATCAACATTTTTCACATTGTTTTTTTGCAAATATTCTACTAAACTTTCGGTTTCTTTTCTGGTTCTTGTATAAATAATTCCAGATGAGGAATTGTATTTTAAAATATCAAAAATCCTTTGAAATTTATCTGATATTTCGCTGGAAATTATTTTAATATTTTCTCTTCTAAAACTTTTTTGAAAAATATTTGGATTATTTAAACCCAATTTTTTAATAATTTCTTCTAATACTTTTGGAGTAGCAGTAGCTGTGAGAGCAATGCAAGAAATACCAGTAAGATTTTCTTTAAAGGTTTTTATATTTTGATAACTTGGTCGAAAATCTTGTCCCCATTCTGAAATACAATGTGCCTCATCAATTGCTAAAAATGAAATATTGATATCATGTAGGTTTTCTAAAAACTGAGCTTGTGAAAGTCTTTCTGGAGAAATATAGAGTATTTTTGTAATCCCTTGTTTGCATCTGTTGTAAATAGTTTCTGCAGCAAATTCTTCTAATTCTGATGAAAGATATTCTGCTTCTATTCCTCTATTTTTAAGTTGTAAAACTTGATCTCGCATCAATGCAAGTAGAGGAGAAACAACCAGGCAAGTTCCTTCTAAAAGTAAAGCAGGCAATTGAAAACATAAAGATTTTCCACCACCAGTTGGTAAAAGTACCATTGTATCTTTTTTCGATATTACTTGATCAATAATATCTTCTTGGGAATCTCTAAATTGTGAATAACCCCAAAAATGTTGTAAAGTATCTAGTTTTAATTGTTGAAAATTTTCGTTAGTCATTTGTTTTTACTTCATTTGAAAGGAGAGATAAAAATACAAAAAAAAGCTACGCGATGCGTAGCTTTTTTTGTATAAAATAATTTTTAAAATTATTTAGCTTCAAAGATTACTCTTCTGTTTGCTCTGTTTTTCCATTCTGGACATTTCGTAGCTGGTTCACATTCTGGGTATTTAAGGAATTTTTCACCTCTACCTTCAGCTTCTAGCTTGTTACTTTGAACACCATTTTGGATTAAATAATTTTTAACACTATTTGCTCTTCTTTCAGATAATTTTTGGTTGTATTCTTCAGAAGATCTAGTATCTGTAGCACCTACAACTTTGTAAGAACCATCAGTAGTAGAGTTAATGTAATTTATAGCGTTATTTAATATTGGAGTATTAGAAGGTAAAATTCTATCAGAATTTAAATCAAATTCAATACCTTCTAAAGTCATTTCAGTTTCTTTAATAGTACCTCCATTTGGAACTACTTTACCTGTTGGACAGCCATTGTTTTCTACTGGACCAGGAACTGTAACACAGTTGTCATTTAAATCAATAACACCATCAAGATCTGTGTCTAAAGCAACTCCAGCTCCATCTACTCTTGCACCTGCAGGAGTATCAAGTTGTCTGTCCCAATCATCACATACTCCATCATTATCAGAATCTCCACTTTTGCAAACTTCAACATCAGGATTAGAATCAGCAAGAACATCAAGTTTGTAATAGATTTCTTGTAAAGGATCATGCCACATAAGGTGAGACATATGTTTTCCTAATTTAACAGAAACACCAACAGTAGCATTGAAGAAATTATCAGAAATCTGATCTTCCCTTTTATTTATTGTACTGTATTGTGCACCACCACCATCAAATTCATCATCACCTGTTACTACATACATTAATCTAGCTTCAAGATCAATTCTTCTATTAGCTTTAAATTTAAGACCAGCACCAGCTTGTCCAAACATAGAGTTTAATTTGAATGGTTTGATTTCAGTTTGTAAACTTTGTCCACTTGTATCTTCTCTATAAGCTCTATAAGCTAAAGACCCAACACCAGCGTAACCATGTAATGCCCATCTATAAGGAGATTTATTATCTACTCTTCTTAATAAATTTGAAAAGTTGATATCACCTAAGATTGAGATTGCATCATATTGTGTTCTTGCTCCTACTTGTGTATATGCATTTCCTGTAGTAGGTGCATTATCTTTTTTAGTGTTAAACCATCCTTGTCTAGTTTCTCCTCTATCATATTGAAGTATTAAACCGAAGGCATGTGTAATTGCTTTGTCAACACTTAAATATGCTGAGTAACCAAAAACATCTTTACCACCTCCATTACCATTTTTAATGGATGTAAGGTCAGCAGATTGTACTAATGGCACACCAACTCCAGCAGAAATAGACCAATCATTGAATCTTTTTGATTCTTGAGTGAAAGGTGAAACGTTTGCTGAATTTGAACTAAATGTGTTAGGATATCCAGTTAGATTGACTGAAGTGGAATCCATTTGAGCAAAGGATGCTGTAGGTATAGCCAATGCTAATGCTACGATTGCTAAATTTATTTTCATAACTTGTTATTTTCGGTTTATTAATTTATTTTGCTTGGAAGTAAACTCTTCTGTTTGCTTCATTTTTATCTTCGGTACACTTGGTAGCTGGATCGCATTCAGGATATTTTAAATCTTTTTCGCCTCTACCTTCTGCTACTAACATGTTTTTCGCAACACCTTTACCGTTTAAATATTTTACAACTGCGTCTGCTCTTCTTTGAGAAAGTTTTAAGTTATATGCATCTGATCCTCTTGTATCTGTAGTTCCAATTACCAAGAATTTATCGTTACTGTTTAAAGTTTTAATGATATTTGCTGCGTTATTTAACTTATCAAAAGATTTTGTTCTAATAACATCACTATTTAATTCAAATTCAATTCCTTGAAATTCAGTGTTAATATCTTCAACAGATGATGTCGGACTATTATAAGTAGCTGTAGGTGTTGTAGGGCAGCCCATATTTTCTACCGGACCAGGAACTGTAACACAGTTGTCATATAAATCTATAACTCCATCTAAATCCATGTCTAAAGCAACACCTGCCCCATCTACTCTTGCTCCTGCGGGAGTATCTAATTGTCTATCCCAATCATCACATACTCCATCATTATCTGCATCTCCACTTTCACAAACAACAAAGTTATTATTAGGAGTATTTTCTAAAGTGTTTATCCTAGAGTAAGCATCTTGTAATGGATCATGCCAAGACAAATGAGAAGCGTGTTTTCCTAATTTAAATGATAGACCAAGATTAACTAAAAGAGCATTATCACTATACTTGTCGTTAATTAAATTATAATTCACTGTTGGGTTTAGAACTTCACGAACTTCTAATCCTCCATCAAATTCTTCATCACCACTTATGATATACATAGCTCTAGCTTCAACATCTACAAGTTTACTCACTTTATATTTTAAACCTAAACCACCTTGATAGAAAAATGATGAAATATTAAGTTTTTGTTCAATTATGATTGGTACCCTTGCAGGTATAACACTGTATCTAGATGAATTTTGATCTAAGAGTATAGTATTGTAACCCATTAATCCAATACCGGCATAACCGTGAAGTGCCCATCTATAATTTGAATGATTATCAACTCTTCTTAATAAATTAGAAAAGTTAATATCCCCTATTAAATTAACTTGGTGATATTTGGTATTAGCGTTTGCTACACCAGCTAAAACACCCTCTACTCCAGGCAGTTGACCTTTTTGTTTCGTTTCTCCCATTTGATATTGCAATGAAAGACCGAATGTATGGGAGATTTGTTTATCTAAACTTATATAGCTGTTCCATCCCCAGTTTATCTTCTTATCATAAACAGAGATTAAATCTGCATTTGTCATTAATGCAGTTCCACCTCCTATGGAAACAGACCAATCATTAAATTTTTTGGCATTAATGTCAAATTTCTCCACATTTGCAGATCCGTTAGAAAACGTATTTGGATACTCATCCATCAATTTTACAGATGTACTATCTTGTGCATACATTGCAATAGGCAAAGACATGAGTAATAATAAACTTAGTTTCATATGTTATGTTTTTTATTTAAAATTTCTAGTTCTAATAATAGTTTTTTTGAAAATTCTCTCTCATTTTCATGTTTAGTATGAGGAATTATCAATTTATCTGATGAGAAGTGTATTGACCCAAAAGTAACTATATCGATATTAATTTTTCTATCATTAGAACCTCCC
>CAXYUO010000165.1:0-6093 GCA_964292185.1 uncultured Frigoriflavimonas sp. | reverse complement strand
ACAAAATTTTTACTAAATATTAACATTTTTTACTTGTTTTTTATCATAGAATGCGGAGTGGATTCCAGAGGAATCGTATCTGTGTAATACATGCAAACCAAAATTAATCCGTTCCAGCGGAACGGCATCTTCTACAAACAAAGATAGCGTTCCGCTGGAACGCAATTATCAAACACAAATAAAATTTCTACACAGATTTTGTTCCGCTGGAACAATTTTTTAGGATAATTGTTGAAAAAAAATAGATTACAAATCCGCTGCATCGGGTTACAAATCCACCTTTCAAAATTTTACTTTATTCAAATGTACTGCTTTTTTCAAAATTGCTCAAAGTCGGGAGGCTTTTGTGGAGCGGTTTTTAAGATCCTATTATTTTAAAAAACTATTGATGTATAAGTGAAATCAAAATCCTTTCCTAATTAGTAAAAAAAAAGCGACCATTAATAAAAATGATCGCTATCAAATTTCAATAGAAAAATATTAGTTTACTACGATATTGTCTAATTGTATGGTAGTTGTAATTCCAGGGTTTCCTCCAGAATATTCAAAAACTACAAATCCGTTTCCTGTAAGTGCAGCTGGGAAATTGTAGGTTCCTGCAGCTCCTAAAACTCCATAAGCACTTGTTGGTGTTGAAGGAACCGTAAATGCTGAAGAAATATCATTCATTGATGAAGTGTTTACAGTGCCAAGTGCAGTATAATTTGCAGATGTAGCGGTATAAACTTTTAATGGATTTCCGTTCCAGTATCCCACATTAACATCAAATTTCAAAGAATTTGCAGCTGTAAAATCTACAGGTACGATGAAATAGGTTTTGTAATTTCCACTTCCTGCATTTGCGCTTAATTGTATGTATTTATTTCCACTATAAGATTTTACTTGCCAATATCTATTACCAAGAAATGCATCGTTCACATATTTAGGGAAATCTTCTTGATTGGTTGTTAAATAACTTTCAAAATTTTCTGTAAATGCTCCAGAATAAGTAATAGCTGTTCCACCTTTTGGAGGTGCAGCATCGTATCTTGGACCTGTTGCAGGTATTTTCACATCATTCAAACTGCGGATTAGCATTTGCCAAGTTGTGTTGTATCTGCTTACTACAAATTGTATTGTTCCGTTACCTTCTGGTACTTTTGTAGAACCATAAGTTGCATATCCAGAATTTCTAATTACTGTAGATGCTCCAGTTGTATCTTCTATATTTCTATCTGTATCTACACCTGCTCCAGCTACATAATCTAAATATGTTTTTCCTAATTCTGCAGTTGTAAATTGTACATTGGGTACAGAAACTAGCATATTGATGTATTGTGCTTGTTTTGCTTCTGCTAAAGATGCTAAAGGTTTTGGAACGATGGTTTGTACATCTAAACCGTTTCCTCCACAAACTCCAGATACATATCTAGAAATAAGAGAAGAAGGAACTCTTCCTACAGTATAAGTAGGATCTACAGAACCGATTTTCACAACACCTCTGTCTAAAGCTAATCTAAGACCATTTGCATTTATTCTTACGTGTGCTCCAACAGGATAATCAGCATAATTTCCTGATCTATCTACTTCTATTTGAATTCCTACTGTAGGATTAGAAGGTTTGTCTTGAAAAGAAATAGTTTTGTAGAAATTTCCGTTTTCGTCAGAAGAAACTACGTAACCATCAAATATTTTGTTGTCATTTATTAATAAAAATCCTGATGCAGGTGCTAAAGCAATAAAATCTGCCATAGAAATATTTGCACTAGCAAATTTATTTTCACAATTGATAGGTGGAGTTTCCCAATCATCACTGTGTACACACGAAGATAAAGTAATGGCTACAAATGCCAAACTTAATATTGAAGTGAAAAATCTTTTTATATTCATTGTTGTATTGTTTAAAATTAATTAATGTAAAGTTATGTATTAAAATCTGAATTGTAAGTTGACGAAGTATGATCTACCTTGAGTGTACCAATATTTTGGAGAAAATAAAGAAAATTCTCTATCATTATCTTCTGCGAAAGATTGTAGTTTAACGTTTCTAGTTTGCTCAAAACCACCAGTAATATAATTGGTATTATCTAAAATATTATTAACCGATGCAGAAATCAACACATAGTATTTTCCTAAAATCCAAGACTTCCCTACATTAGCATTGATGAAACCTGCAGATGGTAATTTCTTCTGTTGTAGCAATCTTCTTAGTTCAGATTCTGTAGCTTGAACATAAGGTGTTCCTGAAGTACTATTTTGTACAAAAGATTCTGTTCTTATTAAAGCTGAAGGATCTAAATAATTATCATCCAAATAATTGTAACTAGCACCAATCCACCAATATTTTGGTGAGCTGTATCTTAATCCTGCAGAATATCCTTTTTGTGGAGTTCCACCTTGGTAATAATTTTTGATATAAGATTCTCCTAAATTCGCAAAAGAACTTCCGTTTGCAAAAGTACCTACTGCATCAGATGCAAAATAAGTAGTAGGATTGTTTTTATATGTATATTGACCATAACTAGCCAAACCTTGGAAAGATAAACTTGGGGTAATTTTGTAATCTACACCTAGCTCTACTCCCATATTTCTTTTTTCTACGTTAGACATTACTTGTGTAAGGAATGCACTTTGTACAATATTTGCAGCTCCTGTATCTCCTGTATTTTCTAAAGCAATACCATCTGCAAAAAATCTTTGTACGCTGGTTTCGTTTTCAGAATCTATAAGAAATCCTGTCAATCTTAGTTTCAATTTTGGAGTAGAAAGTACATAGCTCAAATCATTAGCATAATATACAGTGCTTTTCACATTTGGAGCTACAGAAGAATTTACTCTAGGATTGATGAAGATGTCTTCTAAAAATGGTGCTTGATTGAAAACCGCTCCATTATATACTAAGAAGTTTCTACCGTTTATTCTATAAATAGCTTGTCCTTTCAATCCGAAGTTCCAGAAATTTACATCTGCACTTTTTCCGAAAGAATCTGCGTATAAATAATGTTTGTATTGACCTTCTCTGCTAGAAGAATTGTAAGATGCACTTGCAGAAACAAAAACATCAAAGTTTCCTGAAGAAAATTTCAAACCTGGATTTACTTTAAATTCTTGTCTTTTGAAAATATAGCTGTAGTTTATTCTATCTCCAACTCTTTTTGTTACGTTTGTTTCGCCTTCATTAAATAAACCAGATTTTCCTGGTTGATTAGTTGCAGCAAAAGCATCTTTATTTAAAGCGAAATCTGCACCTAGAAGATCATTTATTTCTCTGTATTGTTCAGATTTATAATTT
Source organism: uncultured Frigoriflavimonas sp. (assembly GCA_964292185.1). GTDB lineage: Bacteria > Bacteroidota > Bacteroidia > Flavobacteriales > Weeksellaceae > Frigoriflavimonas. The sequence continues at coordinate 2,822 of CAXYUO010000165.1, read as the reverse complement.
TGATAAGATACGTTTAATAAAAACTTAGTATTTGCATCAAAATTATGAGTAAAATGCGTTGCTGCATTCCAAATTTTGTCATCGCTTACATCATTTACTAAGAAATATAAAGCTCTTTTTCCGTTTACTCCGTAATAATTATCTGCTGTTTGATTTTGATTTGCTGCATATAATCTTGCCCAGTTTATTTGTGTAGTTTCTGGGTTTCCAGATTGCCAGTTTGCAAGTGATGTTTGATAAGCATCTTGTGCAGTAGTTTTTGTACCATCTGCATTTGTTACACTTGCATTTGGATCTAAAGAATCAAAATAACTTGGTAAATTTCTGTAATATGCTGGACTTGGGTTTGGTACACTTTGCCAATCTAAACGAGAACCTTTATCTTTCCCGAATTGATAGGAAACAGAAGTCCAAAGTGAAGATTTATCATTTATTTTCCAAAAATCTTGTAATTGGAACATTGGTTGAAAACCTTTTCTTACTCTTTCGCTTCTTTTTTCTCCATCTTGATATCCCCAATATGCATTGTAATGCACACCTCTATAATCATAAACTTCTTGTGTACTTGGGCTAGAAGTAGATCTTCTATATGGTGCACCAATTGCATTGAATGTTATGGAATGATTGTCATTAAATTTCTTTTCTACACCAATGTATCCACCGTAAGAATCATAAAAAGTTCCTTCGTTGATACCTTCTTCTGCCCATCTTCTTGCTCCCATTATTGTAAATGCCCAACCTTTGCTGCTCATTCCAGAAGTATATCTTAATGATGTTCTGTTTCTATAATTTCTATTCGTAAGAGATTGCGTGAATTGAAAACCTTTTCTGTATTCACTTGCTTTCGTATTTTTATAAAAAACAGATGCAACACCACCAAAAGTATATTCTGAAGGAGCATGATTTACAGCAACTTCTGGGTATCTTGTAATTTCATTAAGACCACCCCAATTTCCGTAATCTACATTTCCGTTATCAGATTTTACCATAGATACTCCATTCATAAATGTTTCTCCACTTCTACCATCTATTCCACGTGGACGGAACCAATATGCTCCAAGATCAAAAGCTGCTAATCTACTGAAAACATCTTGAGAAGATTGCAACAATCCTACAGTAGAACTTTGGCTAGAATTTTCTTCATCGCCATTGTTTTCAATTAAAGTTAAACCGTGATCTACATTTGCAAGACTAGTATAAACTACTATTTCTCCCAAATCTTTCTTTTTTTCTGTAGTTACCTCAAAATCCATCACTTTCGTTTGGATGTTAGGTTTTGTAATTACCATTTGGTAATTTCCGGCAGGTAAATCTACTATTTGAAAGTAACCAATTTTGTCTGTTTTCACAGTTTCACTTCCTTTCAAATCCACTTCTACATTTTCTACTGGCTTTCCTTGCTCATCTTTCACATAACCAAAAACGGTTGTTTGTGCCCAAAATAATGAGACTGGAAGCAAGGTAAACACCGCTATCAATAGGAATTTTCTAAACATATATTAAATATTTTATAGCTTTTAGCTAATTATTAATAGATTATAATAATACTGCAAATTTAATGATAATTTATGATAAAATTATAATGAGATGATTTTTAACATTTAATATTTCAAATGTTAATATAGAATTAACACACAATAAAAATAAATAGCACAAAATTTGTTTGTTAATAAACTTATATTTGCATAGATTTAAAATAAATAGAATTAATTTTGCATAAAGTAAATTCATTAATATGAAAAAGACATTATCCTTTTTAGCTTTACTATCCTTTGTTATCATTTTTGGACAAAGCAAACCAAAAGTTGTAGGTACAACAGTAGGTTTCTTGAATGTAGAAAATCTTTGGGATACCATACAATCTGCAGATTATATAGATGGTACTAAAGCAATATCCAATCCTGCGTTTCACAGAAGTGTACCTTTAGATTCTATACAATTTTTGGATGTAACCGAAAAAGATTATAAAGGACCTTGGAATGATGAATCTTTGATGGGCAAAAAAGTTGTCCGTTATCAAGGACTTTCTGATGATTTCACACCAAAAAGCAATAAAAATTACGGTAAAATAATCTACGCAAAAAAATTGCACAATGTGGCAAAAGTAATCTCGGAAATGGGAGCACAATATACTGGAAAACCTCCTGCAGTAGTTGGTATGATAGAAGTAGAAAACAGACAAGTAATACAAGACGTGATCAATCAACCAGAATTGGCTAAGTACGATTACGGAATTATACATTATAATACCTACGATTATAGAGGAATAGATGTAGCGATTATTTATCAAAAAAGAATGTTTACGCCTTCCAAATCTTATAAGAAAGAGGTAGTAATTTTCAATGAAGAAGGTCACAGATCTTATACCAGAGATGTTTTGGTGGTAACAGGTTATCTTAATAACGAAAAAGTTGCATTTTTTATGAACCACTGGCCTTCTAGAAGAGGTGGAGAAGTGAAGTCTTCTATAAGCAGAAATGCAGCAGCAGCAGTTTTGAAAAAAGAAATGGACGAAATTTCTGCAGCAGAACCAGGTATAAAAATGTTTGCTATGGGAGATTTTAATGATGATCCTGTAGATGATAGTTTGCTAGAACATTTGCAAGCAGTAGGAAAAGAAAAAGATTTGTCTGATAAAAAACCTTATTTAAACTTAATGTACCCACTTTTCAAAAAAGGAGTTGCTTCTTTAGCTTATAGAGATTCTCCAAATTTATTTGATCAAATCATCGTTTCTAGAAATTTAATATCAGACAAAGGAGGGAGCTCTTTTTCCGTAATGAAGGCAGAGATTTTTGCACCAGCTTACCTTATCGGATCAG
>CAXYUO010000164.1:0-6132 GCA_964292185.1 uncultured Frigoriflavimonas sp. | reverse complement strand
CACTCCAAAAATACAATTTTTAGGAAACCTTTCTTTTTTTTATAAGAAAGCCGTGTTGGGAGATAAAGGTTTATTTTTATTTTCAAACAAAAATGGTAACTTTGTGAAAACACCAAATTAACTTATAAATATAAAAATAAAATAATATGTCTAAAGCTATTTCGCAAGTTCCGTTTGCAATAAATGAACCTGTAAGATTGTACGAACCTGGTTCTTCTGAAGTTAAAAACTTAATTTCTACCTACAAAAAAATGTGGAGCGAAAAATTGGAGATTCCAATGGTCATCAATGGAAAAAATATATCTACAGAAAACAAAGTTCAACTGGTTTCTCCACAAGATCATCAACATGATTTCGGATTTTACTATAAAGGTGAAATGAAACATGTAGACGAGGCGATAAACACTGCATTAGAAGCAAGAACGCAATGGAGCAATCTTGGTTGGGAACAAAGAGCTGCTATATTTTTGAAAGCTGCAGATCTTATTGCAGGTCCATATCGTGATCGCTTGAATGCTGCAACCATGATTGGGCAAAGTAAAAACGTGCATCAAACTGAAATAGATGCTGCTTGCGAATTTATAGATTTCTTGAGATTCAATGTAGAATTTATGACAGAAATTTATGCAGAGCAACCCGTTTCTAGCGAAGGAATTTGGAACAGATCAGAATACAGACCATTAGAAGGTTTTTGTTTTGCGGTAACTCCATTTAATTTTACCGCAATTGCAGGAAATTTACCAACTTGTATGGCAATGATGGGCAATGTTGTCGTTTGGAAACCATCTGATAAACAAATTTATTCTGCACATGTTTTAATGGACGTTTTTAAAGAAGCAGGTTTGCCAAATGGCGTTATCAACATGATTTTTACGGATGGAAAAGATACTGCAGATAAGGTTTTGGCACATCCAGATTTTACAGCATTGCATTTCACGGGTTCTACATCGGTTTTTCAAAGTATGTGGAAGCAAATAGGAGATAACATTCAAAAATACAAAAGCTATCCAAGAATTGTGGGAGAAACTGGTGGAAAAGATTTTGTGATGGTGCATCCTTCTGCAAGACCGGCACAAGTTGCAACAGCTTTGGTACGTGGTTCTTTTGAATATCAAGGTCAGAAATGTTCCGCAGCTTCTCGTGCTTATATTCCACAATCTCTTTGGAATGAAGTGAAAGAAATAATGGGAGCACAACTGAAAACTGTGAAAGTTGGTTCTCCAGAAGATCCTTCCAATTTTGTGAATGCAGTTATTGACATTAATTCTTTTAATAAATGTAAAAAATACATTGATAATGCTAATAATTCTAACGAAGCAGAAGTTCTATTCGGTGGTAAATGTGATGATAGCAAAGGTTATTTTGTAGATCCAACTGTTATTTTAACTACCAACCCTAAATACGAATCTATCTGCGAAGAAATTTTTGGACCGATACTTTCTATTTTCGTTTATGAAGATGAAAATTGGGCAGAAACCTTAAAATTAGTTGATGAAACTTCTCCTTATTCTTTAACGGGTTCTATTTTCAGCCAAGATAGATATGCAATTGCAGAAGCTTACAAAGCATTAGAAAATGCAGCTGGAAATTTCTACATTAATGATAAACCAACTGGTGCAGTTGTTGGACAACAACCATTTGGTGGAGCAAGAGCATCTGGAACGAATGACAAAGCAGGTTCTAAAATGAACTTAATGCGTTGGGTTTCTGTTCGAAGCATCAAAGAAACTTTTGTAACTCCGACGGATTATAAATATCCTTATTTGGGGTAGAGTTTAGATTCAAGATTCAAGATTCAAGAATCGAGAAACAAGAATCGAGATTTAAAAAATCCGTTCCAAGTTTATTGGGGACGGATTTTTATATAAAGTAAAATTTCGGATAATTAATTTAAATCTTTTAAAATTTTAATAATTTGTTTGACATATTTGCCATAATGATATTCTAACGATATTGAGCCAAATGCTAAAACTATTGCAATTAATGCAAAAAACATAATAAATGGAGCGTAATGCATAATTAAATCATCGTATTTAAAAAAATCTACTTTTTCTAAATATAAAAATAACATTCCCATAAAAAAAGGAACTGACGCAACATAGTAAGATTTATATAATTCCACGTTTAAATTTAATTCATATTTCAATTCTAATAATTGATTTTTTGTACTTAAGTCATAATATCTAATTTTTTTATAAAGTTGATAGAATTTAAACGTAAAATAAAATACTATAAAAAGTAAGACAAAATATAGTGTCCATTGCATAAATATATTGAATTTTAGAACATACAATAGTGGAATCAGTAAAATTATTGATAATATATTTATCCAAAATTCTATCCGCATATTTCTACGCAATTTCTCCAAAGGTAAATGCAATTCTTTTTGTTTTTCTAATGAAATTTCTGGCGTCAATTCAGGTTTTTCCGTATCCCAAATGTTTTTTAAATCTTCTATTTCCATTTTTATTTATTTAAAAGTTCTTTTAATTTTAATTTTGCCCTGTTCAACTTTACACGTACATTCACTTCTGATATTCCCATTTCTGCCGCAATTTCTTTGCCACTGAAATTTTCTAAATAATAGAAAATCAAAGCTTTATCTATGTTGTTTAATTGGTGGATTGCTTCATACATTTGTTTTAGTTTCAGTTCTTCATCTTCATTATAATCTTCATTTTTAATTGTAAAAGTTTCAACATCTGCATTTTTTATAAAGCTTATTCTTTTTTCTTTTTTCAAAAAAATAATTGCCGTATTTAATGCAATTCTATACAGCCAAGTTACAAACTGACTATCGCCTCGAAAATTCGGATAAGATTTCCAAGCTTGGTAAGTAATTTCTTGAAAGAGATCTTTTCTATCTTCTTCATTATCCATATACATTTTTGAAATTTTATACAAAATTCCTTTATATTTTTCAATCTTAGTTATAAATTCTTGTTCTTCAGAAATGTTTTTCACTTTCATATATCGTTAGTATAGTAATAAATAAAATGTTACAAAAAATATAGATTTTAGCCTTTTCATCAATGTAAACGATTGCAAACCAATATTAAAAATATAATTTGTTCAAAAGAAAGAGTACAATCGAAATTATTTAATAACTTTACTTGAATTAAAAACTTAAAACGATGAAAAAATTATTGATTATTTCTTGCTCGCTTCTTTTCTTGGCAAATTGTAGCAAAAAAGAAGAAAAAACAGATGAAAATTCTACTTCTATTTCTGATGTAATTAGTGGTGCAAAAAACCTAAATAGTCTTTCTAATTCTATGGAAGATATTCAGAAAAATACCGAAAAATTAAAAAAAATGTCTCCACTTCCTAACGACGAATTGAAAGCTGTGATGCCAGAAACAATGATGGGTTTGAAGAGAACTTCTCTTTCTGTGGGCGATAATTCTATGTTGCAATTTTCTTCTTCGGAAGCTGAATACAGCGATGGAGAAAATAAAAAAATAAAAATTACTGTGATGGATGGAGCAGGTGAAACTGGAAGTGCAATGGTTTCTGTGATGATGATGGGTTTTGCAACCAATTCTGAAAAAACTACAGAAAATAGTTTTGAGAAAATGGGCGATTTTAATGGTGTGAAAGCTAGTATAAAAGAAAGAAAATCTGAAGACCGAGTAAATTCTGATATACAATACATTGTGAAAGAAAGATACTTAATCTCAATAGAAGCAAATGGTTACACCACCGAAGAATTGAAAACTGTAATGAACGAAATAAATTCTTCTAGTTTAAAATAGATTCAAAAAAAATTATACATAATTAGCCACAAAATTTATTTTTTGTGGTTATTTTTTTATTTAATCATCTTTTAGCGTAATTAATATAACACCATTTATTCCTTTTTCTCCGTATAAAGCGGTTGCAGCTTTATCTTTTAATACACTTATACTTTTAATCGTATTTGGATCTATTTTTCGAAATTCTTCTGAACTGACCACTTTTTCATTGATTATATAAAGTGGTTGGTTCTCTTTACTTCCATGTATGGAAAATCCATTTGCAAAAACCGTTTTTTTAAATGTAGAAGTTTGCGGTTGAATATTGTTTTGATTTCTTAAGTTTGGATAAGGAATTGGATCTATATTCTGTGTGTTTTGTATATTTTGAGCAAAAAACAAACTTGAAAATAAAAAACCAACAAGTATAAAATATTTAGAAAAAATAGAATTTATAATCGTCTCATTTTAAGTTAAATCTTTCATTTTATTTTGGTTTTATAAAGATATATAATTATTAGAAAAAAAATTTACGATTTTAAAATTAAGCAAATTCAGAAACTGTCTAAAATATAAAAAAAGCGAGTGATTTTAACCACAAACCTGAGGTTTAAAAAAAAAAATTAGACACTAAGTCAATATTCAATTCAAACTTTCCTCTAAAATCCTTATATTTGAAAAAGAAAAAAAACTATGAAATTTTTTATTGATACTGCAAATTTAGACCAAATTCGTGAAGCACAAGATCTAGGAATTCTTGATGGTGTTACTACCAATCCTTCATTAATGGCAAAAGAAGGGATTTCAGGAACGGAAGCCATCAACCAACATTACAAAACAATTTGCGAGATTGTAGATGGTGCAATTTCTGCAGAAGTGCTATCTACAACCTACGAAGAAATGATTGCTGAAGGAGATCTTTTGGCCAAAATACACCCAAATATCGTAGTGAAAATTCCGATGATAAAAGATGGCGTGAAAGCTTTGAAATATTTTTCGGATAAAGGAATAAAAACCAATTGTACTTTAATATTTTCTGCAGGACAAGCACTTCTTGCTGCAAAAGCAGGAGCCAATTATGTTTCTCCATTTTTAGGAAGATTAGATGATATTTCTGTAGATGGAATGAATTTGATAGAAGAAATTCGTATTATTTTTGATAATTATGATTACGATTGTGAGATTCTTGCCGCTTCTATCCGTTCTCCAATGCACATTATCAATTGTGCAAAAGTAGGAGCAGATGTGGTAACTTCTCCCCTTTCTTCAATCTTAAATTTATTGAATCATCCATTGACAGACAAAGGTTTGGCGCAGTTTGTAGCTGATGCAGAGAAGATGAAGTAAAAGACTTTTGGATGATAGACTAAAAGATAATAGATATAAAAAATCCTGAAAATTTGTTTTTTCAGGATTTTTTTTGGTAAAATTTGTGGAGATTTATTTCAAAAGATCTAATTCCAGAAGATTGTTATTTTTCTTATTGGCTTCTTTTGCTTTTTCTTCAATTTGTCTCATCATTTTATTCTGATCCATATCTTTTCCGTTAGCATCTGTCATTTTAAAACTTGTGGTTGTTACTGTATTTCCACTACTTATGCTGCTCGTCATTTGGCGAAAGCTATTACTCGGATTTTCTCTATTATCCAAAAAAGCTTTTTTATATTTTACGTAATTCAAATAAATTGTATCACCTCCATATTTATCCTCTTTATTCAAAATATCAAAATTTGGAGATAATTTTTTCACTCCTTTCAATTCTATGATGTGAGATTTTGTAATATCTTCTACTTTCACAATTAAACCTGGTAAACCATGAAATTTGTAGGGTCCATCTTGAAAAGGTAAATCTGTGGAAAACCACGCAATCCACTTTCTACCGTACATTTCTGTGGTTGCTTTTTGAGTGTTAAATTCTCCTATTTTCATAGTTTCTGGAAGGATTTTCCACACCATTTTTCTATCGTCTTCTATTTTGTAAATATTTATTCCCATTTCTTCCATTTGCGAAATAGCAAAACCTGGGTAACTTTTATTAATAACCGTTTTTACGGTTCCTGTAGATTTTTTTTCAGGAATAGTTATATTTTTGGACCCCATTTTTATTTGTTTTTCAATTTCTGCATCACTTATAGAATCCGATTCATACACTTCATAACTATAATATTTAGAACCTTTTTCGGTAATGTCTAAAGTCATATTTTCTGTTGCAGATTGGTCTTTATTCAAAGAATCTTTAACAAAAGTGTATTCGTAAACAAATCTATGATTTTGAGCGAAAAGAGAAATGCTAATAAATAGCAATGCGAAAGAGAATATTTTCATCAATATTTTTTTAATTAAAGCTAAAATAGAATTATTTTTTTTAAATTCAGTTTTAATTAACAAATGTTTAACT
>CAXYUO010000163.1:0-6143 GCA_964292185.1 uncultured Frigoriflavimonas sp. | reverse complement strand
CAGCAGTATCGTAGTCCATGTCTTTTGCGGCAGATTTTATTTATTTCTTTTATTATATTAAATCTTGTTAATATGAATGTAAAATTACGAGTGTTAAGTGCGGGTGTACTATTCTTTATAGGACAATCTGTAGTAGCTCAAAAAACAAAAAAAGATACCGTTACAAAAGAAAAAGAAATCACTGAGGTGGTTATTCTTGGGTACAACAGAACAGCAACTAAGGCGAAAGATGTTACGTCTTCAACTACAGTTTCTTCTGAAAAATTTGAAAATAGACCTACAACATCATTTTTGAATTCTCTTCAAGGTGAAGCTGCTGGTTTAACTATTAATTCCACTTCTGGTTCTCCAGGTTCTTCTAAAATTGATGTAATTATTAGAGGTATTGGTTCTTTGAGTGCTGGTTCAGACCCACTTTATGTAATTGATGGTATAATCTCTAATGCTACACAATTTAGAAACCTCAATGATAATGATATAGAAAGTGCTTCTATTCTTAAAGATGCAGCTGCAACTTCTATTTATGGAAACAGAGCATCTAATGGTGTTATCCTAATCAGAACAAAAAGAGGTAGATTTAATGCACCTATGAGATTTTCATATAATGCATCTACGGGTATTAATACCTTACCAGAAAACAAATACAATCTTTCTAATACAAAACAATATTTGACATTAGAAAGAATGAGAAATGTTGGAAAAGGAAAAGGTATGACAGATACTGAAATCAATAACTTTCCTATTGATACCAATTGGAAAGAAGTATTCTTTAATCCAGGGTTTACTCAAAAACATGATTTATCTTTAACAGTTGGGGGAGAAAATGTAAATTTATTTTCTTCTATCGGTTATATGGATCAAAAAGGAAATGTACCAACTTCTGATTTTAAAAGATTTACTTTCAGAAACAATTTATCTGGTAAATCTTCTAACGATAGATTCACTTATGATGCACAAGTTGCTTTAGGATATTCTGTTAGACATCAGTTAGATGAAGAGTCTAATTCAGGGATTTCAAATAATACCGTTCAAAACCCACTTCATGGTGCGAATAATGGTATACCATATTTAGCATCTGGTCAATTTGCAAATGGACAAGCATTGTATGATGCTATAGGTTCAGATTTTACAGGTGGTAAAGGAAATTATGTACTAGAAGACATCTTAAAAGGAACGCTTCCTAACGAAAGATCAGAAACTAGTATTGTTGCCAACTTAAATTTATCTTATAAATTATTAGATGGTTTAGTATTAGCAAATAAATTAGGGGTAGATTATAAATTTTCAGAAACAAATTTTGCTAGAGCTCCTTGGAGTTATTTAGGTATTGTTGTTGCAAGAACATCAGGTTCTAGAGATGCTAATGGTAATACCATATTAGATGGTAAAGATGTAATACCAGGATTTGAAGATTTTTCTAAAACTAGAGAATTCAATATCCAAAGTACTACAAGTTTAGTTTATAATATCCTTTTAGGAGATAAGCATGATATTACTGTTGGTGGTTATTTAGATTATAGCAAATTGCATTGGAACTCTACATCTCAAAGAAGATTAGGTTTAGATGCTAAAACTTGGGTATTCGGTGCAGGTACAGGTTATGCAGCTCCAATTTATTTTGATAATTTAACAGCAGCACCTGTTGTTTATTATGTGCCAACTGCTACAGCTTCTCAAGTAAATGCAGGATCTTTAGCTTATTTCGGTACTTTAGATTATGATTACGATGGAAAATATGGTTTAAGTGCTGTTGTAAGAAGAGATGCTTCTTATAGATTTACTAAAGACAACAGATGGGGAACTTTCTGGTCTCTTGGTGGTAGATGGAACATCGATAAAGAAAACTTTATGAGTGGTTCTGGTTTTGATATGTTGAAATTAAGAGCTTCTTATGGTATTACCGGTAATCAAAATATTATAGCAGCTTCTTCAGGAACTAACCCTTTACTTGTTGGGACTAATTTAGTAAGAGAAGTATATGTTACAGGTACAGGATATGACAATGTTGCAGGTTCTGTTGGTTTTGGTGGGCTTAAAAATCCATTGGTACAATGGGAAGAACTTACACAAGCAAATATAGGTTTGGATATTCAAACTCTTAATAGAAGATTAGATATTAATTTGGATGTTTATAAAAAAACAACAGACAAACTTTATAATGATGTCAATTTATCAGCAGCTACTGGTTCATATTCTATTAAAGGAAATAATGGTAAGATGGAAAATAAGGGTGTAGAAGTTATGGTGAAATATAAAGCCATCAAAAACGAAAACTATAATTTGAGTTTATATGCGAATACATCTTATAATAAGAATACTATTTTAGCAATGGAAACTCCAGACAACACAGGTTCTCAAAGAAATGTAGTTGGAGGAACTGCTTACGAATGGTATCTTGCACCTTATTTAGGAGTAAATCAATCTAATGGTAATTCTTTATTCCAAACTGCAGACGGTAGTATAAAAGAATCTTACAATGCAGATGTAGATCAAATAGCTACAGGAAAAAGCATCTATGCTCCTTGGCAAGGTGGTTTCGGTTTAAATGCTGATTACAAAGGATTTTACTTAAGTACTCACTTCTCTTACCAACAAGGAGCTTGGAAATATGATAACGGAATGTCTTGGTTGTTTGATCCTATTGCAATTGGCAGTAGAAATGTATCATCAGATTTATTAGATGCATGGACACCTTCTAATCTAGACGCTACACAACCAGCACTAAATGCTACTAATTTAACTTTTGAAGGAGATTCTGATAAATTCTTAAAAGATGCTTCTTTCATCAGATTGAAAAACGTTGTTTTAGGTTATGATTTTTCTAAAGATGCTTTAAGAGGAACTTTCGTGAAAAGTCTTAAAATATTCGTACAAGCTGAAAATCTTGCAACTTGGACGAAATGGAGAGGATATGATCCAGAACCAAACTTTTCTTATTCATTATCCGTATATCCTAATATGAAGACTATTAGTTTAGGAACAAATATCGAATTTTAAAAAATTACAATTATGAAAAAAATAAAAATAATACTTTGCATATTAGTCGCATCTATCTCATTTACTTCTTGTAGTGATGCTATTGATATTACACAAGATGGAGAACTTACAGAAGATATTGCAATTAGGAATGTTACAGATTTAAGAGGTTTCTTAACTGGAAATGTTTATGATGCTTTAGATATTAGTAGTGAACTACAACTAGGTTCTGTATTTACTGATGAAACAGGTATTGCACCTGGAAATTCTGGATGGTATTTTACGGAGTTTACAAATATATTAACTACTGATAATGGTTATGTAAGCGGTACTTGGATAACTCAATATGCAACTATTAATAGAGTAAATAGACTATTGAAATTAGCTCAAAATTTCACTCCTCCTCCAGCAGATGTAGTGGCTTATAATAGCGTAATTGCAGAAGCAAGAGCGGTGAGAGCATTAGCTTATTTAGAATTAGAAGCATATTTCTCAACAGATATGTCTAATAATTCTGCTTTAGGTGTAATGAAATTGATAGATGTACCTTCAATTGATTCTCCTGTATTGCCTAGAGTTACAAATGGAGAAATCTATTCTTTAATAGAAAGTGATTTGAATTTTGCAGAAGCAAATTTAGTTACAAATACCAATTACAAGTACGTAACTAAAAGTTTAATCTATGCAATAAGAGCGAGAATGTACACCTACAGAAAAATGTACACTCAAGCTCAAACAAATGCACAATGGGTTGTAGATAACTCTGGATTAATATTAACTCCAACAACTACTTACGCCTCAATTTGGAATGATGGAATACAAGGAGAAGTTATTTTTGCAATAAGCAGACCTTCTTCTGGTTCTTGGGGAGATATTGCTAGATTTTGGACAACCAATACTACTAATATTTCTGGAGCTCCATTATTAAAAATGGGTGGCAATCTTTATACTGCAATTGCTGGTACTGGAGATATTAGAAAAACTGTTTTTGTAGATGCTACATCTACAACTGCAACTAAAATTATCGACAAATACCCAGGGAAAGGAAATACTCCTCTTAGAAATGACATAAAAGTATTTAGACTTTCTGAAATGTATCTAATCTTAGCTGAAGCAGCTGCAGATGCAAATGTTTTAACTGGAGCTAATAGTGCATCATTTTATGTACAAAAAGTGAAACAAGCTCGTACAACTGGAACCGTGCCATTGCCAATATATACAACTAAAGCTGCTGCTATGAAAGGTGTACTTGGAGAAAGAAGAGCAGAACTTTGTTTTGAAGGTCATAGATATTTAGATCTTAAAAGATTAGGAACTATAGCTGGTGTAACTAATGATAGAAATGCAACAGATGATACAGCAAATTTATCTGCACCACTTAATCTTAGCACCACTGATCATAGATTTACATTCCCTATTCCTTCTTCAGAGATTAATGCAAATCCTACTATTCAACAGAATCCAGGTTATAATTAATAAAATTTAATAAAATGAAAAATATAATAAACAAAACATTAATAGTATGTCTGAGTCTATTTGTACTTTCTTGTACAAAGACTGAAGATGTAATTTTTGAAGGAGATACAGCACTTCAATTTAGCTTTGGTACTACAGGTAAAAAATCAGTAGAGCCAGCTGCAGTTACTGCAGAAGCTGTAATTGATTTCGGAACGCTAAAAGCAGTTTCTGGAACTCACCAAGTAAAATTGGTTTTTGATGCTGCGAAATCTACTGCGGTAGAAGGTGTAAACTTTACTATGGTTAATGGTGGAGTTGCAGAAATTACTGCAGGACAATCTATGGGTCAATTTAAAATTAAAGTTTTAGAGTCAGGTTCTACACCAATTCCAAAAGTAGCTGTATTCCATTTAAGTTCTGCTACATTGCCATTGGCATCTTTCAATCAAGATTATGCTTTAACGATGGCTCTTAAGTGTCCACCAACTACATTTGTTGGAGGATTTAATAATATTAATTTCTTTTATGGAGCAGGTCAATATTTAATTGAAGAAGTTGCAGGTGAAGCAAATACAATGCAAATTGTAGATTATCCAGATACAGGTTTAAATTTCAAATTTAAATATGATGATGATGGAGTTGTTTCTTATGTTGAGCAACCTACTGGCTATATATATAGTGCTGCCCCTTATGCAGGTAAAGAAGCGTATTTGTATCCAAATGCGAATCAATCTACTGTAGATATGTGTGGAAGAGTCCTTACTCTTAAAGGAGATTTCAAATTATTTGGAACTAACGCTGGTTGGTTTAATAAAACTGAAACTTTCACAGGTTTCTAACAACTAAAGTCCTATTAAATAGTTTTTCTATTTGATAAGAAATATATAACACTTGCAAAGTAATTTGCAAGTGTTTTTTTTGGTTCAAAATCCTTACTTTTGTAGTCTATTAAATTTAAATGAAATACTTACTTTTTTATTTCCTTCTGATATCTGGTTTTGCAAATAGCCAGATTTTAAAAAAATCAGACTCTATTAAAACAAAATCAAATGATTCTTTGGTTATAGATTCTGGTAAAAAAGATTCTCTAATAATTTTTAAACCTACAATTCAAGATTATAAGTATCAAACACAATTTTCTGAAAAGAAAATTCTAGATACTACTCTTAGTTCAGAAAAAACTTACCAATTTTCTCAATACAATAACAAAGATAATTTTGGGAATATACAATTTGCCAATGTAGGTTCAGGTTTTAATCCTTTGGTGTATAGTTTTAATGAAGAAAGCAATTTTTCGCTTCTGCCACAAAATAAATCTTACATTATAAAGACCATTGCAGATATAAAATATTATGATGTAAAAACGCCAACCACCACTTTTTATTATCACAGTGGAGTAAGTAATGGTGGATCTTTACAAACTACTTATACTCAAAATGTAGGCAAAAATTTCAATTTTGCATTAGAATATATGGGGCTTCGTTCTTTAGGACACTACAAAAATTCTCTATCTTCTAACAATAACACTATTTTCTCTGCTCATTATAAATCTGATAACAACAAATACGAAGCTTTTGCACATTATTTACATCAAAATTTAAACAACGAAGAAAATGGAGGGATTTCAGATTTAGATGCTTTTTCCAATAATGATAATGCAACAAGCAATAGAGCGAATTTAACTGTAAATTTGCAAAATTCTGAATCTA
>CAXYUO010000162.1:0-6153 GCA_964292185.1 uncultured Frigoriflavimonas sp. | reverse complement strand
CAAAACAGCGAATCGGGAAAAGCTACCGAAGGTTTAGTTCAACAGCGGTTTGGCAATAGTGCGGGATTTCCGCAAGCTTAAAGATTTTAGATTTTTCGAAGATTAGTTTATAATAGAAAGATTTATGATATTGAATCGCACCATCGCAAAGCCGCAAAACGTTAGCTGATATTTTAAAAAACCGACAATAAAATGAGTTACGACATTTCACTTTACAGAATTGAAACTAAAGAAAAGGAAGAAAAATCAAATGATGAAAACTTTTTTGAAAACGAAAAGAATTTTGTTCAATTCACTTCAGAACAATTTCAAGAACTAAAAGTAAGATTATTAAAATACGATTATGAACTTATAAATGAAGATAAATTTGGATTACATTTTAATCATCAAGAAGAAGAATTTGGTATGGTATTGTTAACAACTGAAGCAGTATATTTTACTGCAAGTTGGAATGAAAATTCAATTTTTGAAGTTGGAATGACAGCTTCTGAATTTACAGATACAGGCGAATATGCAAAGTATGACTTTCAAAACGGAAAATGGGAAATATGGGAATGACAAATAAGGAATTAATTGAAAAACTTAACGGAATCGGAAAACTACCGACTTCGAATATTTCGGACGAAACAGATTTTCCACTTAAAGAATTTGACAATTTGTTACAAGAATTTATTTTACCACTTGACTTTGAAATAGCGGTACAACTTGTTAATCTTTCACCACCAGTTGATGAAGGCTGTCACGGAGTTGAATGGTCATTAATTCATTTAGCCGAAAATGTTGATAGTAATGAACTTCAAAAAGTGTTGGACAATTCAGAAGATGGCGAAGTAAAACGAATTATACAAATTAGACTTGATAACTATAATAGAAAAAAAAACATCAGCTAATAACTAAGCTTTCGTTTTGTCTGAAAGACAAGAAATGAAAGCGTGTTGAACGGAAGCTTCGGGAGCTTTTTCTCCCCAATTGGTAACCTTATGGAGTTATCGTTTTTAGAATTTAGATACACAAAGCAGTTTTTTTTAGGAGAACTGCTTTTTTTGGCAATGAAATGTGATTTTTTGAAGCTAGTACAGGCTTTTTTTTAGTCATTAAACAAAAAGTCCCAAAGCTGGTGTGAGCTACAAGCTCGTATCCACCTAAATATTTAAATAAAAAAAACTTTGTCAAAGATTTTAACTTTGACAAAGTGAAAAAGAAGAACTGAAATCTAATTTAATATATCAAAAAAAAATATACCTTTGTGATATTAAATTTAGAAAAATGAAAACAGTATCTTTAAAAATTGATGAATCTATATTCGGGGAAACAGAAAAAATTCTTTCTAATATAAAAATTTCCAGAAATAGATATATTAATGATGCTATTGAATTCTACAACAAAGCTCAAAAAAGACAAGCATTAGAAAAGCAACTGAAATTGGAATCTAAATTAGTGCAAAAAGAATCTATGACAGTTTTGGAAGAATTTGAAAATTTGGAAAATGCAGATTAATCAATTTGAAATTTGGATTGCAGACCTCAATCCGCAAATAGGAACTGAAGCTGGAAAAACAAGACCTGTACTTATTGTACAAACAAATCTTTTAAATAAAATTTCGCATCCAAGTACAATTATTTGCCCGATTACTACTAATATTCAAAACAATTCTGAAATTTTGAGAGTTCATCTTAAAAAAGGAATGGCAAATTTGCACGAAGATTGTGATATTATGATGGATCAAATCCGAGCAATTGACAACAAAAGATTGTTGAAAAAAGTAGGAAAATTACCTGCTGATTTAATAGAAAAATTGAAGGAAAATATTGCAATTATTATTGATTTAAATTAATTAAAAAAATATCTATTTCCCAGAAATCCCAAAAATATTTCCAACAGAAATTTTGTCTTTTCCTGCAAAAACGATTCTGTATTTATCAATCCATTGGCAAACATAAAAACCCTTTTCTTCGGAGATTTTTGTCCAAGTTTTACCGAAATCTTTAGAATAAGAAATATGCTGATCACCTACCGAAATTATTTCTTTCCCTTTAGAACCAGGTCGAATTTTCACGCAAGTAGAATATCCTGCGTTTTTTCCGGAAGCTTGTATTTGCCAAGTTTCTCCACCATCAAAAGTAGTTGCGATATTGTTGATATTTTCAGATTGTTTGGTATAATCTCCGCCAACTGCAATTCCAAATTTATTTTTGAAAAAATCTATGCTGTAAATTCCTTGTGAAGAAGTGCCTTGAATGAAGGGTGTTTCAAAAAATTCATGTTTTTCAGTTTTAAAATTTAATCTGAAAATTCTTGAAGATTTTCCTCCTGTTGCAATCCACAAATATTTTTTTGAAGAAGCGATGTTGGTATTGCTTGCTGCAAAAGCAGCTTCACCTTCATTTAATTTTAAATTATTGTTAAAATTAATATTATACCAAGCGTTTTTTCCTTTTGCACTAAAAACAGCTAATCTCATATTTAAATTTTCATCAGAATCTGAAAACGAATAAGCCAAATCATTATTCACAAAATGCAAAACATCATAAAATGCAGTTTTCAAAGTGTCTGTATAAATAATTTTATTGGTCAAATCTTTCTTATCAATTTTAAAAAAATACGCTGGACTTTCAATATTAACAGCGTAAAAATCAGTTTTATTCTGTGCTAAAGTTCTGAATTGCAATTTTTTATCAGATAATTTGATCTGTTTTTGATTTTTATTATTAAAATCTACATATCCAAATTTAGAATCTGTACCAGAATACCAAACCTTTCCATCCCAAATTTGTAAAGCTCTTATGGAAATTTTATCTTCGAATAGAGTTTTTAATTTTAAAGTTTGAGCATTATTGAATACACAAATAAAAAGAATTAATAACACAAGAATTTTTTTCATCATAGCTGTAATTTAACAAAGAAAAATCCCAGCCGAAACCAGGATTTTTATTTAAAATAATCTTATTTATTATTGAGTTTGCTATTTTTAATTCCGTATAAGAAATAAATGGCTAAACCAAGTGCCAACCAAATTCCTAATCGTTCCCAACTTTCTATTGGTAAACCTGCCATTAATAATACGCAAATTATTACTCCCAAAATTGGGAAAAATGGTACAAATGGAACTCGGAAACCACGTACAGCATCTGGATTAGATTTTCTCATCACGATAACGCCAATACAAACTAAACTAAATGCAAATAAAGTTCCGATACTTACCATATGACTAAGATCAGAAACAGGTACAAAACCAGCAAAAATACTCACAAATACCATGAATACTATATTTGTTTTCCAAGGCGTTCTGTTTTTCACATGCAATTCACTGAAAAATTTTGGTAATAATCCATCTGTACTCATGCTATAAAAAACACGACTTTGACCCATCAACATTACCAACATTACCGAAGTATAACCTGCAATAATAGCAATTGTAAGTGCAGAATTTAGGAAAGTATAACCCGTTTTTGCAAATGCTGTAGTTACAGGACTTGCATCTCCTTTGAAGGATAAATAATTTTCTAAACCTGTTAATACAAAAGCAAATAATACATATAAAATAGTACAGATTACCAAAGAACCAAGAATACCAATTGGCATACTTTTTTGAGGATTTTTTGCTTCTTGTGCAGCTGTAGAAACGGCATCAAAACCGATAAATGCAAAGAAAACGACACCTGCTCCACGTATAATTCCGCTCCAACCGTAATGTCCGAAATAATCGCTTCCAAAAAATTCAAAGAAACTCATTTTCCCATCACTCATTAGATTTTCTCCAATATTTGCAGGAATAAAAGGCGTATGATTTGCAGAATTGATAAAACCCCAACCTAATGCGATAAAAACCAAAACTACAGTTACTTTTAGAACTACCAAAATATTATTCAACAATGCAGATTCTTTTGTACCTCTTATTAATAATAAAGACAGTAAACAAATAATGAGAATTGAGGGTAGATTGATGATTCCAGGAATTTCATCCCATGGTCCATGAAGTAGCGAAACTGGCAAATCTATACCCAATTGTCCTAAAAATTTTGAAACATATTGCGACCAACTTACAGCAACTGTTGCTGCTCCAAGTGCGTATTCTAAAACCAAATCCCAACCGATAATCCATGCAATAAATTCTCCCATTGTTGCATAAGAATAAGTGTATGCACTACCTGCTACAGGAATCATAGAAGCAAATTCTGCATAGCACAAACCTGCAAATGCACAACCAATAGCTGCCAAAATAAACGAAAAAACTACAGCCGGACCTGCATTTTCTGCAGCTGCAATTCCTGTAAGAGAAAATAATCCAGCACCAATTATGGCACCAATTCCCAAAGCAACCAAAGATGTTGCGGAGAGCGTTTTCTTTAATCCTTTTTCGCTATCATCTGCTTCCTCGAGAAGTTGATGAAGTTGTTTTTTTTTCCAAATGTTAGATGTCATTGTAATTTTTAGTATTAAATATTTAAAGTTTCTTAAAACGATACGAAAGTACTACTTTTTCAGATTAATTAGTATTGAAAATCTATCTTTTTCATTTTTTTTTTGCATATTGCGTACTTAAATTAAAAAAATAGATTTTATGAAAGGAAAATTTCAAGCTTTGCTACTTACTGTTTTACCATTATTTGCAATGGCTCAAGAATCGAAATCAGGAAGTTTAGACGAAAAAATAAATAGTGTATTCGCACCAATTGTTGAGTTTTTTGGGAAAATAATATTTTTCGAACCCTTCAAATTCATTGGTTTTGACATGCCTTTTATTGTTCTTTGGCTTATTGTAGGTGCAGTGTTTTTCACTTTTAAATTTAATTTTATCAATTTCACAGGTCTTAAACATTCTATTGAATTAATTCGTGGTGTTTATGATGATCCGAATGAACCTGGAGAAGTTTCTCACTTTCAAGCTTTAGTAACCGCACTTTCTGGTACAGTTGGTTTAGGAAATATTGCTGGTGTAGCTGTTGCCGTAAGTTTAGGAGGAGCAGGTGCAACTTTTTGGATGATAGTTGCAGGATTAATAGGTATGTCTTCTAAATTTCTAGAATGTACTTTGGGTGTAAAATACAGGAAAATAAATGCAGATGGCGAAGTTTCTGGTGGACCGATGTATTATTTATCAGAAGGCTTGGAGAAAAAAGGTTTCAAAAATTTAGGAAAAATATTAGCCGTAGTTTTTGCTGTTCTTTGTGTAGGAGGTTCTTTTGGTGGTGGAAACATGTTCCAAGCCAACCAAAGTTTCGCTCAAGTAGTAAATATCTTTCCTACTTTCGAAGGAAAAGGATTTTGGTATGGCATCATCATCGCAATTTTTGTAGGAGCTGTAATTATTGGTGGAATAAAAAAAATAGCAAGCGTTACAGATAAAATTGTTCCTTTTATGGTTATTATTTATGTGCTTTCTTGTTTAATAATTATTGGAGCAGATATTTCTAATGTTGGGAATGCTTTTTCTCAAATTTGGCATGGTGCATTTTCTCCAGATGGAATTGCTGGTGGTTTTATGGGTGTGTTAATTATGGGATTTCGTAGAGCTGCATTTTCTAATGAAGCAGGAGTTGGTTCTGCAGCAATTGCTCACTCTGCAGTGAAAACAGACGAACCTGTAACCGAAGGTTTCGTAGCTTTATTAGAACCATTTATTGATACAGTTGTAATTTGTACGATGACAGCTTTGGTTTTAATTTTTACAGGATATGCAGATAATTCTTCTGGTTTAGAAGGTTCTGCACTTACTTCCAGAGCTTTCAGCAGTGTTTTACCGTGGTTTAGATATATTTTATTGGTAGCAATCGTACTTTTCGCATTTTCTACCATGATTTCTTGGTCTTATTACGGTATGAAAGCATGGACTTATCTTTTTGGAAATAATAAATACATGGAGAATTTATACAAAATATTATTTCTTGTATTTACTGTAATAGGTTCTTCATCTAGTTTAGGAGTTGTAATGGATTTTTCAGATATGATGGTTCTTGCAATGGCAGTTCCAAATATTATCGGTTTGTACTTTCTTTCTGGTGAAGTTCGTGCAGATCTCGCAGATTATATGAAAAGATTGGCAAATGGCGAAATAGAAAAATTCAAATAAATTTTTAATAAAAAATACCACTACTGTACGATAAAATTTTGCCCCAAAATTGGGGCAAAATACTTATATTTCGAGCGATAACA
>CAXYUO010000161.1:0-6273 GCA_964292185.1 uncultured Frigoriflavimonas sp. | reverse complement strand
GGAAAATGATGCCGAAGCCAAGTTTGAAAGCGCGGAAGTGGAAGCCCTGCCGACTGCGAAGCTGTGGGCCAGCCGGGCCGACCCGGTGGTAGCCAGCGAATTGGGCTGGCGCGCCTTTGTGCCGTTCTCCATAGTCGTGGCCCTGCTGCTGGCGGTGGCGCTGTCCGCAGTCAGCCCGCGCCAGGGGCGCTATTTAAAGCTGTTCCCGGCCTTATTGATCTTCGCCAGCCTGATTGTGGCGTTAATGGCGGTGAAAACCCGCATTTCTAAGGCTGAGCTGGGCATCTGGGCCTATCCGGTCATTTTACTGGCCTATGCCGCCGCCGCTGCGCTGTTCTCGCGCAAGCAGAAGCTGGCGCCGAAAATTAAAAAGCAAATTCAGCGAGTGAGGTCTTAACAATGTTAGCGCGCCGTATTATTGCCAAACATGTGACCAAAACCACTGTACTCGCGATGCTGGGTGCAACTGCGGTCTTATCTGGTTTACAGGTGCTGTTCACCTATTTGGGTGAATTGGGTGCACTTAAAGATGGCTATGGTGCATGGGATGCGTTCCTCTATGTACTGTGGGGCGCACCAAAGGCGCTGTATGAAATTTTACCTATTTCTGCTACAGAAAAAATAAATACAGAATTGATTTTACCAAAATTGAAATCGATGTTGCCTATCAATCCGCCATATTATGATAAAGATCAGATAACGGATAAGCCAGAACGATTTTTCGTGAATGAAACTGTACGTGAGAAAATTCTTCTTAATTATGAAAAAGAAATCCCTTATTCTGTAGAAGTTGTTACGGAACAATTTAAAGAAAAAGACAATGCAATTGTGATAGATGCCGTAATTTATGTAGAAAGAGATTCTCAGAAAGGTATTGTTATTGGGCATAAAGGAGAAATGATAAAGAAAGTAGGAACGGAAGCCAGAATAGATTTGGAGAAATTTTTTGATAAAAAAATTCACCTTAGTTTATTCGTAAAAGTAAAAAAAGACTGGCGAAAAAATGATAGAGATTTGAAAAATTTCGGATATTCTTAAAATTTAACAATATTTTTGTAGAATTATCAAAAATTTTTTCATTATACGACAAAAAATATAATTCATAACCTATTTTTTATATGTAACTTAAATTTTTTAACCACAAATCGAAGATTGACTTTGGGTTTGTGGTTTTAAAATTTTGATTTGCAATTTGTTATAAACTTTTGTCATGTACTAAAAAAAAATTTATTAAATTTGAATAAAAATGAAATACATGAACTTCAATAATCAAGTTTTACCACTATCCCGAAATTTATTTCAATTAATAGTTAGAATTATAGTAGGATTTGCTATGCTTTCTCATGGCTTTCCAAAATTGCAAACTCTTTTAGAGGGTGGAGATATTCAATTTTTTAGATTCTTAGGACTTAGTTCTACTATAAGTTTAGGACTTACCGTTTTTGCAGAATTTGTATGTTCCATATTTCTTATTTTAGGATTGTTTACAAGGTACGCAACTTTCTTTTTAGCATTTACAATGGCAATTGCAGCACTTATAATTCATGGTTCAGATGCTTTTGAAAAGCAAGAAATGAGTGTTTTATATCTTTGTATTTATCTTTTACTATTGGTTTTCGGAGCAGGAAAATATTCTATAGATTTTTTAATAGAGAGAGGAAAAAATAAAGATTCGTATTAAAATATTATTTTAAATTTAAAAAAAACATTAGATTTTAAGCTTATATGTTGGAATTATAAGCTGAATACTTTATGTTTTCGGCCGTTTAAAAATAATAATATTAGCTCTTTTGCTAATATTATAGGTTTATAAGGATAATTACTTATATTTGTAAAATGATTGCGATTATTACGGGAGATATTATCAATTCTCAAAAGTTTGATACAGAAATGTGGCTCCCGAAATTAAAATTCCTATTAAATTCTTGGTCGAAATCTCCAGAAAATTGGGAGGTTTATCGTGGTGACGAATTTCAAATAAAATGTAATATTGATGAAGTTTTTTTGAAAGCACTACTCATTAAATCACTAATAAGAACCTTTGAAAATATAGACGTTCGTCTTGCTATTGGCATTGGAAATGAAGATTTTCATTCAGAAAAAATTACAGAATCAAATGGCTCTGCTTATGTAAATTCTGGAAGATTGCTCAAAAAAATTAAAACGCAAGGTAAAACATTAGCAATTCAAACTGATAATGAAAATGTAAATCGAGATTTAAATATTCTTTTCAAATGGGCATCTATTGATTTTGATAACTGGACTGCTGCAACATCAGTAATCATACATCAACTTCTACAAAATCCTGAACTGACACAAGATGAATTGGCAAAAGAACTTAATATTACGCAATCATCAGTAAGTCAACGTCTTAAAAGAGCTAATTTTGAATTACTACAAGAAACAGATCAATACTTCAGAAAAAAGATTACCGAATTATAAATGATTTTCACTCAACTCATATTAGCACATTTGTTAGGAGATTCTATTCTTCAGCCAAATTCACGGGTTTCAGACAAAGAGAAAAAAAAGGGGGAAAGTGTCTATTTATACATCCATATTTTACTTCATAGTATTCTCGCTTTCGTATTTTTATGGGATGTTAATCTTTGGTGGATTGCTTTGATCATTGGTGTTTCGTACTTTATTATAGATTTAGCAAAACTTCAATTTCAAAATCCGAAAACAAAAAAAAGCTGGGTTTTTATGGGTCAAATAGCACATGTTTTGGTAATTATTACGTTGTCATTTTTCTATTTTCCCTATTTCAAAATAGATGATTTAGTAAATCCAGTAAATTTGAAATTGGTAACTGCGATAGTTTTTCTTACCATTCCATGTTCAATTTTAATAAAAACTGTCATTTCCATTTGGACTCCAGTTACATTAGACCATAGCAAAATAAAAACAGAATCTCTTGTACACGCAGGAAAATACATAGGAATTTTAGAAAGATTATTGGTTTTTATATTCATTATCGTCAATCATTGGGAAGGAGTTGGTTTTATGATCGCTGCAAAATCTGTTTTTAGATTTAGTGATCTTGCAGAAGCAAAACAAAGAAAATTGACAGAATATGTACTGATAGGAACTTTATTAAGTTTTGGAATAGCTATTATTACAGCTATTTTAGTTAAAAATTATATTTAAAAATTAAAATTAATAATATGAGTATTAAAGGAGCTTTGCTGTATGAAGGAAAAGCAAAACAAGTATTTGAAACAGAAGTTTCTGATGAAGTAATCGTAAGATTTAAAGATGATGCTACTGCTTTCAATGCGCAAAAACGTGGACAAGTAGATCTAAAAGGTGAAATGAATAACGCCATTACTACCCTAATTTTTGAGTTTTTGAACAATAAAGGAATAGAAACTCATTTCATCAAAAAACTTTCTGAAAGAGAACAATTGGTGAAAAAAGTGGATATTATCCCAATAGAAATGGTGGTAAGAAACTATTCTGCAGGAAGTATGGCTGTAAGATTAGGAATAGAAGAAGGTATAAAATCTCCCATCACTATTTTTGATTTATGCTACAAAAAAGATGAATTAGGAGATCCGTTAATCAATGATTATCATGCAATGTTTTTGGGTGCAGCTACCAGAAAAGATTTAGATGAAATGTATGCATTAACAGAAAAAATAAATGAAATTTTAATTAAATTATTTGACGAAATTGGAATTATTTTAGTTGATTTTAAAATAGAATTAGGAAAAACATCCGATGGAAAAATAATTTTAGCAGATGAAATTTCGCCAGATACTTGCAGACTTTGGGACAAAGTAACGATGGAAAAACTGGATAAAGACCGTTTCAGAAGAGATCTTGGTGGAGTTACAGAAGCTTATGTAGAAATCTATGAACGATTAAAAAAGCTACTTCAAAAATAATTTTTCGAGAAAATTTAAAAATGAAAGATTTACAACAATATAAAGAAGAGTATTTAGGCCAATTTAAAGAAAATACTTATGGAAGAAATCTTCTAAAATCAGAAGATCCATTTGATGCTCCTTCAGAAGAATGCGGTATATTTGGATTGTATTCCGATCATGATGTAGATACTTTTTCGCTTTCACAGTTCGGGCTTTTTGCATTGCAACATCGTGGACAAGAAGCTTGTGGAATTTCTGTAATGAAACAAGGGAAAATCTTTAATATTAAAGATGAAGGATTGGTTTTGGATGTTTACAAAGAAATTCGTCATCCAGAAACTTTCATGGGAAATTCGGCAATTGGGCATACAAGATATACCACTGCAGGAGACAAGAAAAAATATAATTTCCAACCATTTTTTGCAAAAAACGAATACGATCAACTTATTCTATCAATAGCTCACAACGGAAATTTAACCAATGCAGAAGAACTTAAAAAAGAATTGGAAAGCGAAGGTGTAGTTTTCCGAGCTACTTCCGATTCTGAGGTTATTCTCCGTTTAATTCAGAAAAACTTAGATTTAGGTTTGCGCGGAGCTATAAAAGCAACTATGGAAAAAATCGAAGGAGCATATTCTGTTGTTGGAATGACTAGAAATAAATTTTTTGCATTTCGAGATTTTCATGGTATTCGTCCTTTGGTTTTAGGTGCAATAGATGAAAAAACATTTGTGGTAGCATCAGAATCTGTAGCATTAGATGCTGTTGGAGCGCAATATGTAAGAGATATTTTGCCAGGAGAAATAGTGTATTCTCACGAAGATGAAACTGGTTTACAAAGTTATTTAGTTAAAAAAGATTGTCAAAAAAGAACTTGTGCTTTCGAATATATTTATTTTGCAAGACCAGATTCTACCATGGAAGGTATAAATGTTCACGAAATTCGGGAAAAATCTGGAATGAAAATTTGGGAACAAGCTCCAGTAGAAGCAGATATTGTAATAGGTGTTCCAGATTCTGGAGTTCCGGCTGCCATTGGTTTTTCTATTGCTTCTGGTATTCCATTTCGTCCAGTTTTAATTAAAAATAGATACATTGGTAGAAGTTTCATAGTTCCTACACAAGAAATGAGGGAACGTATTGTCAATTTAAAACTCAACCCAATCATTTCTGAAATAAAAGGAAAAAGAGTAGTAATAATTGATGATTCTATTGTTCGCGGAACAACTTCGAAACGATTAGTGAAAATTTTAAAAGAAGCAGGAGTGAAAGAAATTCACTTTCGAAGTGTTTCTCCACCGATTATTGCGCCATGTTATTTGGGAATTGATACGCCTTCAAAAGATGAATTGATCTCTGCAAATATGTCTGTAGAAGAACTTAGAGATTATCTTGGTGTAGATAGTTTAGAATTTTTGAGTATGGATAATCTGAAAGATATTCTAGAATCAACAAATCATTGTTTTGGCTGTTTCACAGAAGAATATCCTGTTCCGAAAGGAGAAGATGTTGGTTTGTTTTAAATAAAAATTATTTGGATACAAAAAAAGTCTGGAAATATTTCCAGACTTTCTTTTTAAAAATTATTCTAATATATGAATTAGAATTTATAATTCAAGCCAACTTGAAGTACATTGTTTTTCACAATATCTTGTCCAGAAGGTCTGTCTTTTGCAATATCTGTAACACCAGCTACGTATCTTGCATTGATGCCGATATTATTTGTCAACAAAAATCCAGCGCCAATTCCTACACCAAAATTAAATGAATTTATATCATTTTTTATATCGGTAGTTCCAGAAGATGTTAGAATGTTAGAAGTGCCACCACTCGTAGTAGTTATAGAATTGTCTCCTTTGTCTTTTGCACTCATTAAAAATCCAAACTCTGGACCAGCTTCCAAATAGAAAGAAGGAACTAATTTATATTGAAACATTACTGGAACAGTTATGTAATCTAAATTTGTTGAATAAGAACTTTTGTTTGTAGTAGTAATT
Organism: uncultured Frigoriflavimonas sp.; assembly: GCA_964292185.1. Lineage (GTDB taxonomy): Bacteria > Bacteroidota > Bacteroidia > Flavobacteriales > Weeksellaceae > Frigoriflavimonas. The sequence continues at coordinate 404 of CAXYUO010000161.1, read as the reverse complement.
CCACCTGCACTAGAAGTAGTTATATCTTCTACTTTACTTCCATATTGAGAATACAATAATTCTGGTTGAATACTAAAGTTTTCAGAAACTGCTGCATTCATGAAGATACCAGCATTGAAACCAATTTTAGTTTTTTGATCTGTAAGATTGGAGTCTTTAGAAAGTGAAGATACATTTACACCTCCTTTTATTCCGAATTGTTGTGCAAAAGCAAATGAACTTGCTACAACTGCTAATGATAATATTAACTTTTTCATAAATTTAATTTAAAATGTTATTTTTAATTTGATTACAAAATATAATAAATTGTAATTGCTATTTGAAAACAATCCTTCCAAATTGAATGCCAGAAATTTCAAAAATAAAATAATGATGAAATATTATAATCAATTTTAAAATTTAAT
>CAXYUO010000160.1:0-6283 GCA_964292185.1 uncultured Frigoriflavimonas sp. | reverse complement strand
AAAAAATAAAAACATGAGTTGGATATTAGTAATAGCAGGAATTTTCATTGCAGTTTTTGGTGCAAGTTTCATCAATAATTTACCTCAAAACGGAAAAATAAAAGGAATAGGTGGAAGCACAAAAGTAATAGGAATTGCTTTGATGATTTTGGGTGTTTTGCTTGGATCTTTGGTGCAAGTAGATAACGGATATGTGGGCGTGAAAAAACTTTTTGGCAAAGTGCAACCCGGATATTTGGAAAGTGGAATGAGCCTTATCAATCCATTAATGGAAGTAGAAAAACTAGATATTCGTACTCAAAATTACACGATGAGTGGTATAAAAAACGAAGGACAAATTGCAGGAGATGATGCCATAAAAGTACTTACCAATGATGGATTAGAAGTTACGATGGATCTTACTGTTTTATACAGATTAAGCCAATCTGACGCACCAAGATTGCTAAGAGAAACAGGTGCAGATTATCAAGATAAAATTATACGACCATTGGCAAGAACAAAAATTCGTGATAATGCTGTTAGATTTGATGCCGTTGCTTTGTATAGTTTGAAAAGAGAGCTTTTTCAAAGTTTAATTACCAAAGATATTGAGAGAGATTTCAAAAAAAGAGGGATTATTTTAGAAAATATATTAATAAGAAATATTTCACTTCCTGCAGCTGTAAAATCTACCATCGAACAAAAAATACAAGCAGAACAAGAAGCACAAAAAATGCAATTCGTACTGCAAAAAGAATTGCAAGAAGCCGAAAGAAAGCGTGTAGAAGCGCAAGGAATTTCAGATTATCAAAATAAAATAAGTGCTTCTCTTACACCACAATTAATACAATACGAGCAAATAAATGCTTACAAAGAATTAGCAAAATCTGCAAATTCAAAAATAATTGTAATGGGAAAAGGTGACGCTCCAATTATCCTTAATGGCAACTAAATAATGAAATTAATAACGATTTTTAATTAAATTTGAAATTAACTTTCAAAAAAAACTATATTTGCTATATGTTAATGGTATGTTAATTTATTTAAAACTAACAATATCTCTAAATTTTTACCTATTTAAAAGAAATTAAAATGAATTTAAATCAAGATGAAGCTCTTATAAAACACCTTGCAAAAGAAGGAATTGACGATAAAATGGTAATGGGACATCCTGCATCATTATTTGTATTATTTTTCACAGAAATGTGGGAAAGATTCAGTTATTATGGCATGCGTGCTTTGTTAACATTATTTTTAATTTCTACAATTACCGATGGAGGTTGGGGTTGGACAAATGAAGACGCATTACAATTATATGGTTGGTACACAGGTTTGGTTTATCTTACACCACTTCTTGGTGGAATAATTGCTGATAAATTGACCGGCTATAGAAAAGCAATTTTAATAGGTGCTTTAATTATGACTTTAGGACATGCTTCTATGGCTTTAGAAGGGTTTTCTACCAATTTTTTCTTTTTAGGTTTAGCTTTGATGATTCTTGGAAACGGAATGTTCAAACCAAATATTTCCTCAATGGTTGGTCAGCTTTATCCAGATAGCAGTGCAAAAAAAGATGCCGGTTACACTATTTTCTACATGGGAATTAATGCAGGTGCTTTTTTAGGAATGATGCTTTGTGGTTATATCGGCGAAAAAGTGGGTTGGCATTATGGTTTCGGACTTGCAGGAGTTTTCATGTTCTTCGGAATGCTACAATTTTATTTTGGTCAAAAAATATTTGGAATTATAGGAAGTACACCTTCTAAAAACGAAGAAATAGCAGCTATCTATGAAAAAGAAAATGAAGATTCTCATGATGAAACGAGCAAAGCAGGAATCGTAAGAGATCGTTTGATTGTTGTAGGAGTTTTCATGATTGCAAGTTTGTTTTTCTTCTTTGCTTTCGAGCAAGCAGGTGGTTCTATGTCTATTTTCGCAAAAGATTATACGCAAAGAACGCTAGACGGAAGTGCCGGACTAATTTTCAAATGGATTGATACGCTTCTTACCATTTTCCCAATTTTGATTGTTACTTACGTTTTATTTTTATTAGCAAAACAAGTTGCGAAGAAATATCCATTAACAATAATATTTACCGCAATTTCATTTGTAATAATTTGGGGATTAGGTATTTGGAAAATCAATAGAGAATTTAGCCAAGAAAATGCAGAAGTTGCAGCATCTTGGTTTCAAATATTAAATTCATTTTTTATCATCACATTAGCTACTTCTTTTAGTAAATTCTGGGAAAAAGTATGGAATCCATCTGGACCAGTAAAATTTGCATTAGGACTTTTATTGGTAGGTTTTGGTTTCTTATTTTTAGCCTACGGAAGTATGAGTATTCCTCTTGGAGCAAAAGCAGCTTCTGTAAGCATGATTTGGCTAATATTAGCCTACTTTTTCCATACAGCAGGAGAACTTTGTTTATCACCAGTTGGATTGTCTTATGTAAGTAAGCTTTCTCCCAAAAAATTCGTTGGATTATTGTTTGGTTTGTGGTTTACCGCATCTGCAATTGCCAATTTCATTGGAGGATTTGTAGGATCTTATATTGATAAAATAACGGAAACTTATGGTATGTCCACTTTCTTTTTATTCATCGGTGCAGTTCCTGCGTTTGCAGCAATTTTGTTGATTTTATTTAATAAAAAATTAGTGAAAATGATGCATGGCATTAATTAAATTGTAGCTTTTCCTTAAAATATATCTAAACCATCGATTTATTCGATGGTTTTTTTTAAATTCGTCTAATGGAAATTTCCGAAGACTTATTGTTTCAATCTGCAAAGCAAATTATTTCTCTAGCAAGAGAAAAAGTTTTTCGTGTTGCAAATTCTGCTTTGCTTTTAACCTATTGGCAAATCGGGCAACTTATTGTAGAAGATGAGCAAAAAGGTAAAGAACGCGCAGAGTATGGAAAATTTGTTTTGAAAAATTTATCTAAAAAATTAAGTTTAGAATTCGGCAAAGGCTTTGATTACACCAATCTTTCCAATATGCGTAAGTTTTATCAAACTTTTCCAATTGTTGACGCAGTGCGTCAACAATTGACTTGGACACATTATCGGATGTTATTAAAAGTAGATTCTTCTCAAAAAGTAAAATATTATTTAGAAGAATCTATTCAAAATAATTGGAGTTCTCGAGATTTAAAAAGGCAAATCAATTCTCTCGCTTTCGAAAGGGTTTTAGAACATAAAAAAACGGCCGTAGAAAATATTCATAGCATTTTAAAAGATCCTTACATTTTTGAATTTCTAGGACTTAATCAAAATGAAAAATTTTCAGAAAAAGATATTGAAACAGGAATAATAGACCACATACAAAAATTTTTACTAGAATTTGGAAAAGGTTTTGCGTTCGTGGCAAGACAGCAGCATATTTCTACGGATACCTCAGATTTCTACATCGATTTGGTTTTCTACAATTATATTTTAAAATGTTTCGTAATTATTGATTTAAAAACTGGCGAACTTTCACATCAAGACATCGGTCAAATCGATATGTATGTAAGAATGTACGATGATTTGAAACGAAATGAAGGAGATAATCCAACCATCGGAATTTTATTGTGTTCGGAAAAAGACGAAACAATAGTAAAATATTCAGTTTTAAATGATAAAAACAATCTTTTTGCAAGTAAATATTTGCTTTATCTTCCGAAAGAAGAGGAATTAAAACAAATAATAGATCAAGATAGAATTCGTTTTGAATTAGATCAAATAGATAAAAAATCTCAACAAAATTAATACAAATAAGCAATGAATCTAAGCCTAGAGGAAATTCAAGATTTTAAAGGTAAATATCCAAGACAAATTTGGAGTTTATTTTTTTCGGAAATGTGGGAGCGTTTCTGTTTCTATGGAATGCGTGGAATGCTGATCTTTTTTATGATTTCAGAATTAAAATTCAACGAAAGCGAGGCAAATCTACAATATGGTGCAACACAAGCTTTTGTTTATGCTTTCACTTTTGTAGGCGGAATTTTTGCAGATAAAATCCTTGGTTTCCGGAAATCTCTTTTTTGGGGAGGTTTATTAATGATTGTTGGAAGCATGATTCTTGCCACAAATCCACACGATTTTTTCTTTTTGGGAATTTCTTTTACCGTTGTAGGAACAGGTTTTTTCAAACCAAACATTTCTACCATGGTTGGGAAATTATACAAATCTGGAGATAACAGAACCGATGCTGGTTTTTCTTTATTTTACGCTGGTATCAATTTAGGTGCGCTTTTGGGTGGTTATTTTTGTATTGCGATCGGAAAAGGCGAAATGTTTACCAATTTAATTCCTGAAGATAAAAGATGGAATGTAGCTTTCGGATTAGCTGCTGTAGTAATGGTTATCAGTTTAATTAATTTTATTTTTACACAAAGAAGATTGGGACCAATTGGTTTACAACCTTTGAAATTGTTGAAAAACGGACAACAAATCGCCATAGAAAAATGGAAAGAATACGGAGTGTACATGCTGTCACTTATTTTTGTTCCATTAATTATGATTATGGTTTCCAAACCAGAATATACAGATTATTTCATGTACACAGTTGGACCATTAACGTTGATTTATTTATTTTACGAAATGTCTTTGGTAGAAAAAATCGAAAGAAACAAGCTATTTGCAGCTTTAATTTTTATTGTGTTTTCCATTGTATTTTGGGGAATTTATGAGCAAAGTGGCGGATCTTTAAGTATTTTCGCAGCGCATAATTTAAACAATGATTTGCTTGGTTTAGATCCAAATGGAGTGAATAATTCTGGTGGAGCTTTCTTTATTTTACTCGTTGCAATTCCCATCGGATTACTTTGGATTTGGTTGAGCAAAAAGAAATTAGAACCCAATACTATTATAAAATTTGGTTTAGGTTTTCTATTTTTAGGATTAGGATTTTACGCTATTTTCGCTACAAAATTCTTCGCAAATGCAGCTGGAGTTACCTCTTTAAGTTTATTCACGATTGCATTATTTATAATTACCTTGGGAGAAATGTGTCTTTCACCAATTGGACTATCGATCATGACCAAACTTTCTACCCAAAAATTACAAGGTATGATGATGGGAATGTGGTTTTTGGCATCTGCTTACGGACAATACGTTGCTGGAATCATAGGTGCAAATATGGCTACTGCAAGAGAAAACTCAAGCAATTTAGAAAAATTGAATGCATATTCAGAAGGTTACAAAGATTTAGGTTTATATGCAGTAATTGCTGGTGTTATTTTAATCGCAATCTCACCATTTGTAAAAAAATTAATGAGTGATGTAAAATAAAATTACTACTTTTATCAATTGATAAGGTAAAACCAACTTCTATTTTCTATTATAAATTAAACATAATCAAATTAAAAAATGAATAAGACAGACAAAACCAACTTTTTTGACATTAAAGTTCTCGGACATCCTGCTGGACTTTTCGTACTATTTTTCACAGAAATGTGGGAGCGATTTTCTTACTACGGAATGCGCGCATTGCTTGTGCTATTTCTTGTAAGTTCTTTCGGACTAGGAGGATGGGAATGGCCTAGAGAACAAGCATTATCTTTATACGGAACATATACTGCTCTTGTTTATCTTACTCCTATTTTGGGAGGTTATCTTGCGGATAAATTTTTAGGATATAGATGGGCAGTTGTGATTGGTGCATTGGTGATGACTTTAGGACACGCTTCTATGGCATTGGAATTTGACCCCATTTTTCTCTACATAGGAATTGGGCTTCTAATCATTGGTAATGGATTTTTCAAACCAAATATGACGTCTATTATTTCTCACATGTACAAAGATTTTCCAGAAAAGAAAGATGGTGCTTACACTATATTCTATATGGGAGTGAATGCTGGAGCATTTTTAGGAATTTTAATGTGCGGATATTTGGGAGAAAAAGTAGGTTGGAATTATGGCTTTGGTCTTGCAGGGATTTTCATGTTTTTGGGAATGTTGCAATTTTACTTTTCACAAAAAATATTTGGAGAAATTGGGCAAAAACCCATCAAAGAAACAGAAGAAAACAAAGTAAGCAAATTAGAATTTGAAGGAGACAAACTAAACCCATTTTCTACATTAGATTTAATCTTGATTATTATCTCTGCAATTGTAGGAATTGTTTGGATAATAAATGATCCTATTTCAAAAATCTCTGGAAATAATATTTTAGAATTTAATGATATAGATTATTCTAATCACTTTATTATTTTTGGATTATTAGTATTTCTTCTGCTTCTTTTATTAAGGATTTTAAAATATCCAAAAGTAACAAGAGATAGAATGTTTGCCATCATATTTTTTGCATTGATGACGGT
>CAXYUO010000159.1:0-6353 GCA_964292185.1 uncultured Frigoriflavimonas sp. | reverse complement strand
TATTTCTACATCGTTTTCTATAATAACATTTCCCAATTGCGGAATTTTATTATATCCTCTGTCGGTAGGTTGAAATCCAAATCCATCACTGCCAATTACCGTGTTTGCGTGTACTACACAATTATCGCCTAATATACAATAATCATATATTCTTACTCCAGAATTGATGATGCAATTTTTACCAATTTTCACATTTTTTCCTAAAAAAACTTGAGGATAAATTTGGCAATCATCGCCAATTTTACAATTTTCAGAAATATAGGTAAAGGCTCCAATATAATTATTTTCGCCAATTTTAGAAGAAGAATGAATAAAAGAACCTTCTTCTATTCCACTTTTTCTGCTTTTCATTTCTTCATACAAATTCATCAGAACTTGAAAAGCCAAATAAGCATCTTCTACCACAATTATGGTTTGCTTATAAGTTTTCTCAGTGATGAGATTTTTGGATACGATGAGTACAGAGCAATCTGAACTGTGCAGATACTCTGAAAATCTTTCTTGAGCAATAAAGGAAAGGTATCCTTCTTGTCCACTTTCTATTGGGGAAACTCCAGTAATTATAGCGTCTTTATTTCCAATAATTTCGCCATTGATAAACCCTGAAATTTGGGAAGCAGTAAATTCCATATCATGCAAAGATAAAAAAATCCTTAAAATGTAGTGTTCTTTGCATAAAAAAATGTTGCTTAAATTTCTCTAGGGAAAGATAAAATGTACTTTTTGTTACTTTCTGATATACCAGAAGTAACTATTTGATTGCTCGATAAATGTAAAAGAACTGTACTTCCATCTTTTTGAAAAAGCTTTATTGGTTGCACATCTTTATTGTAAGGAAGCAATTCTCTTGAAATTTCATTGATTAAAAAATCTCCATTTTCTATATTATATTTAGTATTCGTTTGCTTTATTTTTTCTTCAACAAACTGTTTATCAAATGGTTCGGAAGATATTATTGTTTTCGGAAATTTCCTTTTTATAACGCAATTACAGAAATAAGATAGTGCAAAATCTTCACTTTTACACCAAAGTTTTATGGCTTGCAAAATATCATTATCATCTAATTCTGTGAATCTTGTAATATCTTCTTTTGTAGCTTTAGTAGAATTATTGGGATGTAAGAAATAATTCAAATTTTCTGAACAAGGCAATTTTGCACCATTCGCAACCAATTCTTTTGCTCTCGATAATATTTTCACCAATAAAAACTCGCCTATTGAAGCCGTTTTATGATAATAAACTTGCCAATACATGAACATTCTTGCCGTAAGATAATTTTCTATAGAATAAATTCCTTTTGCATCTATTACCAATTCATCATTTGCAACATTCATCATAGAAATTATGCGTTCTGTATTTACATTTCCTTCGGAAACACCTGTATAGAAGCTATCTCTTTTCAAATAATCTAAACGATCTACATCCAATTGCGAAGAAATTAATTGATTGAAAAATGCACGATGATAATTACCACGAAACATTTCTATTGCAGTACTTAATTCTCCATTAAATTCTTCATTAAGTTGCTCCATTAATAATAAAGATAGTTTTTCATGATGCCAATCGTCCATCAACATATTTTCTAAAGCGTGAGAAAAAGGACCATGACCAATATCGTGCAATAAAATTGCTAATAAAGCAGACTTTTCTTCGTTTATAGAAATAGAGACTCCTTTTAATTTAAGAGTTTCTAAAGCTTTTATCATAAGATGCATTGCTCCTAAAGCATGATGAAAACGAGTATGTGTAGCTCCTGGAAATATTAAATTCAATAAACCAGTTTGAGAAATTCTCCTTAATCTTTGAAAATAAGGATGTTCTATTATATCAAACAAAATTTCGTAGGGAATTTTTATAAATCCGTGAACTGGATCGTTGATGATTTTAAGTTTGTTTTGCATTTTAAAATAATTAATGAAGTTTGTTTTAAAAATTAAGTAATAAAATCTAAATAATTTTCTTGAGTGATTATATTAAAGGGAACTTCTGGATATGCTTTTGAAAATGCTAACGGAACTTTCGCTTTTCCATTTTTCCATTTTGTTTCAAAGGCAGAAATTTTATTAAAATTATCAGTTTCTAAAAAATCTATTTCTTGTCCATCATAAGTTCTCCAAAAATTATAATTTGGATATTTTTTTTGGCTGCTATTGTATTTTATTTTTTCGCTTAGAATGTATTGTTCCCATAGCAAACCTACATCATCTCGCATTTCCAAATTGCTAAAATTATTGATAATTGCATTCCGAATTCCATTATCATGAAAATACCATTTTTTACTTTTGGTAATTTCTTTTCGCAAATTTTTACTATAACCTGATAACGGAAAAATAATAAACACTTTTGAAAGCAAATCCAAATACCTTTCAACAGTTAGTTTATTGATTTGTAAAGCATTAGAAAGTTCTACAGTACTTACTAAATTCCCAACTTGAAATGCTAAAAGTTTTAATAAATTGAATAACACATTTGAACCTTTCACGTTCTCATAAATCAAAATATCTTTCAAAAGGTAATTTTCTACCATTTGTTTTAAATAATTTTGTTTCTCTTCAATAGATTCTAAATGCCAAAGTTCTGGATAACTTCCATATATCAAGCGATCTTCTAGATTATCTTTAGTTTCAAACAGATTTTCATGTTTACCTATTTCTAATTGTGCAATTTGATAGAGTTGATATTCCAAACTTCTTCCTACAAGAGGTTCGCCAGAAGAATTTTGTAAATCAAAACTACTGCTTCCAGTTGCAATTATGGTTAATGGTTCGATATTATCTATCATTAATTTCAAAATTTTTCCTATTTCGGGTATTGCTTGTGCTTCATCTATTATTAATAAAGTTTTACCTTGCAAAAGTTTTTTATAATTGGATACAATTCTGTTTTTTAATAATTCTTGAACAGATAAATCTTCGCCCTGCAAAAGCAATGTTTTTTCCGCATTTTCTTTTGCGAATTGCTTTACCAAAACAGATTTCCCTGTTCTACGAGTTCCGTAAATCAATATTACTTTTTGCTTGGTAATATTTTTTTCTATAATGTCTTTCAAATATCTTTTGATAATCATTTTAAAATTATTAATAAACAAAATTACCACAAATAATTGAATTTTCAATCTTTTTTTGTTAATTGCGTCAGTCTACTGACCTAATTACTATTAATTGCGTCAGTAGACTGACGCAATTAACGTTTTTTAAAAAATAATATTTTTAACAAGAAAAATAATTTAACTTATCTTTAACTTTAAAATAGTACTTTTTGGGAATTCAAAACCGAGAAATGGTCGTATTTTTGAAGCATATTAAAACTAATTTAAAAATCAAAAAAAGATGTCGGGAAAAATTTTATGGATAGATGATGAAGTAGATTTACTGAAACCTCATATTGTTTTTTTGGAAAACAAAGGGTATTCTGTAAAACCTATCAATAATGTGAATGAAGCGTTAGATTTATTAGATTACGAAAAATTTTCACTCGTACTTTTAGATGAAAACATGCCAGGAATTTCTGGTTTGGAAGCCATTCCTATGATAAAATTGAAAGACAGCGCTCTGAAAATTGTGATGGTTACCAAAAGTGAAGAAGAGCACATCATGGAAGAAGCAATTGGTTCTCAAATAGATGATTATATATTGAAACCTGTAAACCCAAACCAAATTTTACTTTCATTAAAGAAAAATTTGCAAGAAGCAGATTTGGTAGAACAAAAGACAATACAAAGCTATCAATCAGATTTCAGGAATCTTTCTATGGAACTTTCTTATCTTAGAACTTACCAAGATTGGGCAGAATATTACAAGAAAATACTGAATTGGGAAATAAAATTCGATAAAGTTTTTGATAGCGAATTTTCAGATTTACTGCAATCTCAGAAAGAAGAAGCCAATATTCAGTTTTCCAAATTCATCGAAAATAATTATGAAGATTGGTTGAATGGTAACACAGAAAAACCAATGATGAGCCACACACTTTTCAAAGATGTGGTGAAAAAAGAAGTGGAAAACGAGAAAGTTCTTTTGCTGATGGTAGATAATTTGCGCTACGATCAATGGAAAGTTATAGAACCATTGATAACAAAATTTTATAATAAAGTTTCCGAAGATTACTATTACAGCATACTTCCTACTGCTACACAATATGCGAGAAATGCTTTTTTCTCAGGACTTTTGCCTTCAGAAATTGAAAAAAGATTTCCAGACAAATGGTTTAATGACAGTGAAGAAGGAAATAAAAATGATCACGAGAGCTTTTTTTTAGTAGATCAATTGAAAAGATTGGGGCTTTCTGGAAAAAGCATGAAGTATCTTAAAATTCTAAATTCCGATTTCGAAAGGAAGATTTTAGAAGATTTTAATCAATACAAAAACAATGATCTTCTAGTAATTGTCTATAATTTTATAGACATTCTTTCTCATGCAAAAACGGACAATCACATTGTAAATCAACTGATTAGAGATGATAAAACCTTCCGTTCTTTATGTTCTAACTGGTTTGAAAACTCTTCATTATTAAAAATAATAAAAAACGCTGCAGAAAGTGGTTACAAACTAGTAATTACCACAGATCACGGAACTATTTATGTGAAAAAACCAAGTAAAGTAATTGGTGATAAAGAAACTTCTACCAACATTAGATACAAAACAGGACGAAGCTTAACCTACGATGAAAAAGATGTTTGGGCAATAAATGATCCTCAAAAACTGTATCTCCCGAAAACGAATTTAAGCAGTAAATATATTTTTGCGAAAAACAATATCTTTCTTGCTTATCCGAAAAATTACAATCATTATGTAAATTATTACAAAGATACTTACCAACATGGAGGAATTTCTTTGGAAGAATGCATCGTTCCTATTTGCGTATTGGAACCCAAATAATTTTTTTTATAGTTTATTTTTTATTTGGGTTTTTGGCGGAAGCAATTTTTATTGCTTCCGTCTTTTATAATAATACCATTCCTTCGGAATTTTTTTAATAATTCAAAATAATAAATTCAATCTTTATGATGGATTTTCTACAATAAAATCAAAATTAATCATCCAATTGATGCCAAATTGATCTTCAAACATACCAAAATACGCTCCCCAAAAAGTTTTTTCCATCGGCATTGTAATTTGTCCATTTTTAGAAAGTACTGCAAATAATCTATCTGCTTCTTCTTGAGAATCTGTATTGATAGAAACCGAAAAATTATTGCCTTCTTTTAAATTATCACCCATTTCTCCAGTTGCATCACTTCCCATTAAAACTGTTTTGCCAATTGGAAGAGAAACATGCAAAATTTTATTGGTATCAGCTTCATCAACTTTACAATTTGGATCATCTTGTGGCATTTCTCCAAATCTTCCTAAATAGGTAAATTCTCCACCAAAAGCAGATTTGTAAAAATCAAAAGCAGCTTCGCAATTTCCTTTAAATGTTAAATACGTGTTTACAGTTGTCATAATTATTATTTTTAAAATTCAATTGCTAATGTAGTTAAAATTTATTTTTTTGAAGTTTATTGTTGAAAAAAGTACTATTTTTAAAATTCAAATAAAAATTTATGAAAATCATTACCTACAACGTAAACGGAATACGCGCAGCTTTTACAAAAGATTTTTTGGGCTGGCTGAAAGTTGCCAATCCAGATGTAATTTGCATACAAGAAAGCAAAGCACAAAATGAGCAAATAGATATAGAAAGTTTAGAAAAGAATGGCTACAACAGCTATTGGCATTCTGCACAAAAAAAAGGATATAGCGGAGTTGGAATTGCATCTAAAACCAAACCTTTGCATATAGAATATGGTTGTGGAATAGAACATTATGATTTTGAAGGACGCATAATTCGTGCAGATTTTGAGGGCTTTTCTGTACTTTCTGTGTATGTTCCATCTGCTTCTAATATCGAAAGATTGGAGTTTAAAATGCAATTTTGCGAAGATTTTTTAGAATATATTCAAAATTTACAGAAAGAAATTCCGAATTTAATTATTTGCGGAGATTTTAATATTTGCCATGAAGCTATTGATATTCATAATCCGAAAATGAAAAATGTATCTGGATTTTTGCCAATGGAAAGAGAATGGATGACAAAATTCTTGAAAGAATGTAATCTGACAGACACTTTCCGATTCTTGCATCCCGAAAAACAAGAATATTCTTGGTGGAGTTATAGAGCAAATGCAAGAATGAAAAATTTGGGTTGGCGTTTAGATTATCATTTTGTAACTGCTCCACTCAAAGAAAAACTGAGCAGAACTGTTATTTTAAATGAAGCTGTACATTCTGATCATTGTCCTGTGATGATGGAATTTGAGAATTAATGAATAATAAAAGTTAAATCTTTGATATTCAGAATAAATGATTAAT
>CAXYUO010000158.1:0-6356 GCA_964292185.1 uncultured Frigoriflavimonas sp. | reverse complement strand
ACATCATCAAAAAGTTGAGTTTCCACCACATTTTGATAAGTAGTTGCAATCACAGTTTTATCTCCTAAAATTTGCATTAATTTTCCGGGAAATCTTGAAGCTTCATATCGAGCGGGAATAACGGCGATTATTTTGTTCATGCTTTATTTATTTTTATGAATTTACGGTTTCATTATTTTTTATATTTTTTTAAAATACTTTCCAATCGTTCATCTGGTTCATAATCTAATACTTCAATTAATTTTACATTCTTAAAATCTGGATGAACGGTATTGATAATTAGATTAAAATTTTCTGGCAAAATAGCTGATGGAACTTTCAGCATTAAATTATTTTGTTGTTCGTACCAAAAATCACCTATTGCTTGAAGTTCTGAATAGGCATCTAATTTTCTCCAATTTTTAGGTACTATTTTGAAGTCTACTTGTTCTATTTTTTCACTCAAAACTTCAATTACCATGATTTTAAAATCACTATTAAAACCACAACCAGCACGATAAATCATGTTTTCTAAAAGTGCAAGAGAAATATTTTCTGAAGTATATAAAACCTTATTTCCTTCGCTATTCCATCTTCCAGAAAAACCACTTACAGATAGATTTTGAGCGTATTTTTTATGTGCAATTCTATAAACCAGCATTCAAAAAAAATTATATTGGATAACCTTGCGCCATTCTTTCTAAACGAACAATCAATAAATCTACACCACCAGAAGTATTTAAAAAATCAAAAGGAATTTCTTCAGAATTCCAGAAAGGAACTTTCAACCAACGATTAAATTCATCGATATTTCCTAAATATTCTTTGCCTTTTTCAAACAAGGAAATTAATTTTAATAAATGCTCACTGTGATGTGCTTCAAGATTTTTATTAGCATCTCTGTAGTTGCTTATGGTTCTTGGAGATAAATTGATTAATGCTGCAACAACTTTCTCTGGTAAATTGATAGAATCAGCGAAAGTATAAAAAACGGCTGTATCTATTCCTGATTTTGCTATTTTTACGAGAGAATAATTATTTTGAATTACAAAATTTCTGTAAGAATTGTTTACAGTTGCAACTGCTGGTTCTGAAACTATATTTATTTTTTCAGTGGTACTATCTCTATACTTTTTCATCTCTTTATATTTAATCAAAGGTAGTATTTTTTCCACGTACAAAACGAATTTTTTCCATTTTTTTATAAAATTAAAATAAATAAACAAAAAATTGCCAAAGAAAATTTCTTTGGCAACCTATTTTAAACTGTTTAAAATTCAAATTCTCCTATCAAAATTTTGCTATCGTCTTCTCTTTTGGCTTCTTTCTGACTTTGGAAAACTGCAATTTTTCGCTCTTGTGTTCCGTCTGTATAATAGAGATACACTTCTGCCATTATCGTGGTAGGACCAGAAATTGAGTTTTGCCTTTCTCCAAAAAAGTTTGTTTTTATTTTATATTTTCCTTTTACCGCCTTTTTCAATAGAAATTGTTCTGGTCCGAAACCTTGGGTAAAATCATTGCTTAATCTTCCGCCAATTTCGGTTTGTTTGTGAGAATAAGAGCAATCTTCGCCTTTTGGATCGGTTACCCAAAGATCTATATCTGTATTATCTTTGTTCCAATTGATAACCACACGAATATCCACAGGAAGATTGGCTTTCAAACGGTTGTGGATTTTACTTGCATCTACATTTTTATTTAGGGAAAGAATATTATTAATTTCCATCACCAATATTTCTTCTATACCAATATCTCTTACCGAAATTTCGTCTGTAAACTCTTGATAAAGAATTGATTTATAAACATCTAAAGCTTCTTGAGGTCTTTTATTATCAACCAAAGCTAAAGCATAATCTCTATGACTTTGAGCATCAAAAGGTCTCCATTCCAATATTTTTTGGGTAATCCAAAGTTCTTTATCGTAGTTACCTCTTTGTTTTAGGAGGTAATAAATGGTTTTGTACAATTCTTCGTTTTCCAAATCCAATTCGGCTAAAGTACTCAATACTTTTAATGAAAGAACTTTATCTCCTTTTTTGAAAAGCAATTTCGAAATATCAAAATAATAAGTTACTTGCTTCTCGTATTTCGATCTGTTTTCTAAATATTTTTGGTAAATAACATCTGCAGATTGTAGATTTTGGAAATCTTTCATGTATTCTTCTGTGCTTTCTACATCAACCAAAGTTACTTTTCCGCCAGGTTGTGTTGCTCTTCGTGGAGCTTCAGATTCTGCAACCATTTTTGCATTAGAAACTTCAGCATAATCAGCATCTGCAGAAACTGCTCTTGAAGGAGGAGGAGTTTCACTTTTTGCTGCTCTAACTGCTGCAGGTGCAGATTGATTGGAAATTGTAGGATATTTTTTCTTTTCTACAGGTTTAAAATCTGTATTCCACCATGTTTTTAGTTCTTGGGTTTTGTCAAATGCTTTGGATAAAAGATTTTTTCTTTCTGCTAAAACACTGCTTTTATTTTGGGAAACTATTCTTTTGTAATCTGCCAATAATTCTTGTGGTGGTGTAATTTTAAATCGAACATAATCATTAATATCTTCTAAAACTATTAAACTGGTATTTTTACTAACCACTCCAAATTGTTCACTAATATTCTTAATTTCACTGCTATTTTTGGTGGAATTGAGTTCTAACTCATTAATTTTTCTTTGGGCCCAAAATTGCGATATTTGCCAATTTTCGGTAGGTATTGCTTTAGAAAAATCAACAGGGATTTCGTATTGAGTTTGATTATTTGTGCCAAATAATGCAGTCAATTTACCTGTGTTTTCAGATATAATTCCGAAAATATTGATGGGATCATTCACCACAGAACCTGGAGTTGGGAAAAGTTCTTTGATGGTATTATTTTCCTTGAAACCTAAAAATTGCAATGGTACTTTTTTATAAATTTTCAAGGCATTTTCGGTATCCAATTCATTCAGATTGATGAAATTTCCGCCAGATTGTTGAGCAATCAGTTTTAATACATTAAAATCAGAAGTTGGTGTACTGGAAATACTGTTTACCGGTTTTTTAAATTTCATATTCAAATCTCCAAAATTGGAAATTCCATCTGAAAAAAGTAAATACTCTTCTACTCCATTTATTTCTTTTAAAGCTCCAAAATCTGTACCTCCATCATATCTTGCATTTAAAATTTTATTTTTTAAAGCAGACCAATTCCCATCAGAAATTTGGAATTCTTCTGCGGTTTCAAAAGTGTTATTTAGCATAGCTAATTGTACTGTAACATTGGGATTATAAGCAAAATAGGCTTGTAAAAAACCAAGTTCTTTGTCTTTATTTCTCTTGGATCCACTGAAAGAATTGTCCCAAATAATTCCTATTTTTTTGGATTTCGATTTATCTTTTGCAGGAAAATTGATATTGATATTTGCAGCGAAATAGGATTGATTTCCTGAAGCTTTTTGTAATAAAATATTGGAAGATTGATCAGTTTTTGGAATACTAATTTTTAAACTTTCATTGGGTGTGAAATTTTCTTTATTAATTTCTGCAATCCACTGTTGTCCTTGTTTTTGAAAGGAAAAACTCCCATCTGGGTTTTCCAAAATTTTCGGAATTTCTACTCCTTCACTTACCAATACACGCAATTGAAATTTAGGAATTGAAGTTGCATTGGCAAAATTCAGAAAAAACTGATTTTCTGTGGGAAGCGTTTTCAATTCTTGATGATAGGTAATTTGTACTATTCTACTGCCTTTGGCAGGAAGTGGATATATTCTTGTACGGAAATTATTACCTTCTACTTTTTCTATAATTCCTGGATCTATATTTCTTCTTTCTATACTTTCAAAAACTTCTTTTGCACGTTCTTTCGGAACTGGAACGGCATTTCTAAGTTTTCCATTAATGTCTAAAGCATAGCCGCTTACACTTACTCCATTTGGAAGTGGAAAGGTAAGTTTACCTTCTAAAATCCTCTCGCTTGGATTGTAAAAAGTATATGTTGCGGTTGTGGTTGCAAGGTTTCCTAAAATTTTCGTTTCAATTTTAGCTTCTTGCAGTTTTACAGGATTTTCTTTTAATTGATTAATTTCCAGTGTTGGTATTTGCGAAAAAACAATACTGGAGAACAAAATGGCGAATAATTGCAGGACATTTTTCATATTTATGTTATTTTTTAAGCAGTGTATCAAAACAAAAGCCAAAGGTTAAAGAAAAGTTAATTTCATTTTTCTTTTTAATGATATTACAGTAATTTATTTCTGTTTTTGGAACGTAATATTTAGCAGCCCGACCTGAGTGGAGCTCCTTTTTTTGAGGAGGAACTACGAAGAAAAAGAGCGGGAACGGAGGGCGGATTAAGCTGCCCAAATAAAAAAATTATTGCTTCACACCATCTGATTCTACAACTGGTTCCGGTAGAAAACTGTAAACTTTTTGTATATGCTTTGCCAAAATACCGAAATTAAAACCTTGTACTTGATCTATTCCACTGAAATTGACAGCAATAAGTTGTCCACACGAATTGAAAACTGGTGCTCCACTTGCTCCATGAGTTGATGTGATGCTGTACTGGATTTTTGTACCGTCGGATTCTTTACTCAAATCTCCGTTATAAATTTGTACTTTTATTCCGGTTTCAGTTTGGGCAAAATCTACACCTAAAGGATAGCCAATCATCACTGCTTTTTCGCCAGGTTTCAAGGTACTATCATCTGTGATTGCTTTTTCTAAATTGATTACATTGGTAATATTATCTGGTGTATGCTCATCTTCCAGTTGCAAAGTTGCCAAATCTATATTTGCTTCATCAGAAATTTTCAAGACTTTACTTGGTATCCATTCTTGATCTGAATCGTGCAAAGCAACGGACAATTCTATCGTTTTTATATAAACTTCAATTTCGTCTACTGAAACATAGTTTTTTTGTGGAATAGATGCTGCAATATCTGTGGTCGCATTTGCAGAATCTGGTACATCTGAACTTACGAAATCTTCACCATGCAGTTGATCTTCTTCCGAATAATCTCCATCCTCTCCTTCATAATTTTCGCTGGCAGAAGCGTTTTCCCAATTACTGCTGATAAAATCTTCGTAATTATCCGAAGAAATATCGGTGGTAAGAATTGACGCAATTTTCATGTGTAAATTTTGTTTTTTTCTTTCGATTTCAGATTCAACTTCTCCACCAGAAGACCAAGGTTCTAAAACATGCTTATTGGTAATCATCACTCCTTTTCTATCTACAAAAAAACCTGTTCCGTACAGCGTTTCTGGTCGTGCTTCTTCTACGTTCAACTGTATTTCTTTACCATTTATTTTTGCGAAATAGCCGTATTCATGTTTTACCAAAACTACCGCATCTTTGTAGGCATCGTATATTTTGGTATCAGAATCTAAGCAATCTGAAACTACTGCGGGTGCTACTTCTCTTTGATTTTTATAATATTTATACCCGAAAAAACCAAGTGCAGATAGCAAAATGACACCACCAAGTATAAAAAAAGCAAGCTTGTAAGGGTTTTTCTTTTTAGGAATAATCTGATCTTGTTGCTTTTCTATTGGAGGTTCATCGATTTTAATTTCAGGAATGTTTTCGTTTTCAGAAATTGGAGAACTTTGCTCTTGTTCAGTTTGTTCTGTACTTTCTTCTGATGAACTTTGCTCTTGTTGTTTCGGATCTTCTTTATTGTCTTGTTTCAATTCATTATTAGAATTGTTTTCATCATTTGTCATATTTAAATATATAAATTTATTTCAATTTTATTAAAGATTTTTCTAATCTTGGTAGCATTTCTTTTATTTCATTTAATGTTAAACCACCAACAGAAGCTCTAAACCAAGGCATTTCTCTAGCATTTCCGAAAGCTGAAAATGGAACTAAAGCTACGCCTGCATCTTTAATTAAATAAAATACCAAATCCGAAGAATTTTCTATCAAATTTCCCTCTTCAGTTTTTTTGCCAATATAATCTAATTTTATAGTAAGATACATTGCTCCCATTGGTTGAATGCTTTCTATAGCTAATCCTTTGGATTTTAAATTTTGAATTCCAGAATGCAAAACATCTAAACTTACATGTAATTTAGATTTGAAATCTTCAATAAATGCATTTACATTTTCACCATTTAACAAAACAATCTGCTCACCATTTTCATAGGTCAGCGAAATATCTGCTCCAATACATTGCTTTGATATTTCCTCTTCATTCTCAGGCGAAACATGATTGCGAATCAGATACAACGCCATTGCACGATACATTGCACCTGTATCTACATAAATATATCCCAGTTCCTTTGCTATTTGTCTCGCTATGGTACTTTTTCCTGCACCAGCCGGTCCATCTATTGCTATATTAATACTCATTTCTACCTACTTTCCAACAATTAAATATTACAGCTATCACA
>CAXYUO010000157.1:0-6364 GCA_964292185.1 uncultured Frigoriflavimonas sp. | reverse complement strand
TTTTTTTACACCCAATTCTACAAATGTTTTTGCATTAGATTCTATTTCATTTGCAGTCATAATATGCGCTTTTGGCGTCAGATTTATTCCTTCTGCAGGCATACAATAGGTGCAACGAAGATTGCAATTTTCCGTAATTGAAATTCGTAAATAATCGTGAACTCTACCGTGTAAATCTTCTATTTTAAGCATATTATTTTCCGTGATTAAAGCCGTTCAATATTTTAAATAAGTGCAAAACCGAGGGAAAAATTGCATCCATAGATTCGCTTGCTCCGTTTGTAGAACCGGGTAAAGCAATCACCAAAGTTGAGCCGATAAAACCCACAACACTTCGCGAAAGCATTGCATAAGGAGTTCGATTTTGACCGTAAGAACGAATGGCTTCTTCAATTCCTGGAATTCTTCTGTCGAGCATAGGAATTATTGCTTCTGGCGTAATATCTCTGTTTGATAAACCAGTTCCGCCCGTTAAAATCACCAAATCTATTTTATCTTTATTGAATTGATTTACAGTACTTTGAATCTCCGTCAATTCATCAGGAATGATGATATAATTGGCAACTTCCAAACCTAATGTATTCAATTTTGAAGTAATTACTTTTCCAGCTTTATCTTCTTTTTTTCCTTTAGAAACACTGTCCGAACAAACAATTACCGCAACCTCTAAATTCAAACTTTTAGCATCATTAAAATCAGATTTTCCGCCTTTTTTGTGCAATAATTTTACAGTCGAAATTTCTACATTTTTATCGATAGGTTTCAGCATGTCATACATCGTCAAAGCCACAATACTCGCTCCATGCATTGCTTCCACTTCAACTCCAGTTTTGTAAATCGTTTTTACCGTAATTTCTATATGAATTTCCATTTCTAAAATTCCGTAAGAAATTGCCGTAAATTCTATTGGCAAAGGATGACAATCGGGAATTGCGTTGGATGTATTTTTCACCGCAAACAATCCTGCAGTTCTTGCCACTTCCAAAACATCACCTTTCGGAACTGTTTTATCTTTTATCGCTTGAATTGTTGCGGGATTTCCCACTTTTACAATTGCTTGTGCAGTTGCAGTTCTTTGCGTCGTGATTTTGTGTGTGATATCTACCATTTTTATTTTATTTATAACGAATTAATTTTTTAAACCACAAAAGGCACAAAAGCAACCATAATGAAGATTAAGAATTTGATAAAACTCTTCATAAAGTTCACAAAAGTTTTGAAAATCTATAGATTTTCTCTTATTTTTTCTTTTTTCTTAAACTTAATACGCTCAAAAACTTTTGTGCCTTTTGCTTCATAATCTTTATTTTTTTAAAGGAATCAACGAAGCTTCGGTTTGTGGTTAAAAAACTTGCAGCCAAGTATTTTTAGTTATTCTTTTTCCAAGTATAAGTTTCGTCTTCAAATATTTCTTTGCCAAAAATGGCAACCTTTTCTTTAATTTCTTCTACTAAAAATTCTAAAGCTTCATAAACTACCTTTCTACTCGGTGCAGAAACAAACACGAATAAGCAGATTTCACCGGTTTTCACCATTCCTAAACTGTGGTAAATATGCAAACAAGTCAGATCATATTTTTCAAAAGCAGCTTCCCTGATTTCATAAAAGCTTTGCTCTGCCATTTCTACATAAGCAGAATATTCTATGGCGGAAACTATTTTTCCATCGATTTCATCTGCACGAACTTGACCTAAAAAAATATTGTGTGCTCCGATAGAAGTTTTACTTTGATGTTTTGCGATAGAATTTCCAATAAATTCTGCAGCAATTGCACCTTGAATGAATGATTTCTTCTTCGTTTTTTTTTCCATAATTAAATTTTGATAATCAAAAATTTCCCAAATCGGTTTTTATAAACGTAGCGCTGTTTTTAGAAATAAGATTTTGATTTTATTTCGTTTCGTTATGCTAAACTTACCTATAAATATTGCATTTTACTTTAAAAACTTATGCACTATATATTCTTATTTTGTAGATATTTTGTAATATTTCTATTATTATTTCTTTTATTTTATTATTTGAAATCAAGCTGAAATCCATTTTTTCTCTATCTTCAAATGTCTTTTTTGCAAACCTTAATGGATTTTCAAAATCCTTATTTTTATTAGAAAGATGTGCAGTATCTCTTAAACAATCATAATAAGCTCTTTGTGCTATTCGACCACCTAAAAATTCAAAACCAGATTTTGAGCAGATGTAACCTGATGATTTTTCATTTGATTTTTGCAACCATTCTATAAATTCTATAAATGATTTTGGTAAACTTTCCACCTTGTTCTTAATCCTATGTTTTTTTAATACATGGTCATTTAAATAATTCTTGCTTCCACAAATCTCTGTGAAATTTGAAAAATAATTATTTGGCAAAATTTTCATTAGATGTTTTATTGTATCCAATCTAGCTGGTGTAAAATGTTGTTCTTCATCAAATTCAACAATTCTACTTTTCAAAATAGGATGGTTAATAATTGCACAATCAATATGATGTGATAAGCTATCAGAACTAAACTGTTTGTTGGATTTTAAGTCTTTTAAGATATTCAAATAGCAATCATTTATTTCACTGCTAAAACCATAAGATTTATAATTTTTTGACAAGAAAATATGTAATGAATTTATAGGCTTCCCAATGCTTTTGGAAAGTAAATACTCTTTGCCTAAAAGTTCAGATAACACTGTAAAGAATCGAACTTCATCTTTTGTTTTACTTTTCGTTGGTTTTATTATGCTATTTTTAATATTTGGTTTTTGCTGGATAGCAGAATATATTTTTTCATTAATATTATTGTTTTCAGTTAATTTCAATTTATTTAGTATTGCAACAGCAGGAGATTGTACTCTTCCAGAAATATAACTTTTTGCAATAGTTGTGTTAATGCTGTTTTCATTTGTGAAAAATTCAAACAATTCTCTAATTGGAATATTTTCAGATTTAGTTTTATTTTCTCTTACAAATTCTACACTTTCACCAAGTACATTAATTGAACAATATTTTTTCCCAGTTACACTCATTGCTGATTTAATAGTTGATAGTCTCTGTTTGAATTCTTGCTTATTCATAGCTTATATTTTACTAATTGAATTACTTAAATAATTATTCTCTACTTTTTCCCTCAAATCTCTTTGATTTTCCAGATTTTTACGCTTGAAAATCTGCTTTATCTGCAAAATCTGCGAGATTAATTTGCAGTAATTACATTTCTAAATATAAAGATTGAATGCTATTTTGCAAATGATAAACTTCCGTAAAACCATTATTAGTAAATAGTTCTAATGCGTTTTTACTGCGAATTCCGCTCTGACAAAAAAGTACAATTTTTTGATTTTTATTAAATTGATTTTGACGATTTTCAATTTCCGAAAAAGGAATATTTAGTATTGAATTGTAGTTCAGTTTTGGCAATTCGTGATTTTCTCGTAAATCAATAATGGTGTAATTTTCATCTTTGCATTTTTCTAAAAAATCGACTTTATTCAATTCTGAATTTTGTGTTTTATTTTGAATTAATTGTTTTCCTTTTCTAAATCCTATTTCAAATTGTAATTCATTTTTAGCAAATTCAATTTCATTAAATGACAATTCTAAAGCATTGTAAATTAGAAGTTTCCCCGAAAAAACAGAACCAATTCCTAAAATAATTTTTAAAACTTCTGTTGCTTGCAACATTCCCAATGTATTGGGCAAAACCCCTAAAACTCCTGTTGTTACGCAATTTGGAATATTTCCACTTTCTTTTACTGGAAATAAACAACGATATGTTGCACCGTTTTTATAATTAAAAACACTCAATTGTCCTTCAAATTTGTGAATGGAAGCGTAAATCATCGGTTTGTTGAGGTAAACTGCAATGTCGTTTATTAAATATCTGGTTTCGATGGAATCGGTGCAATCCACAAGAATATCGTAGTTTTTTGCAATCTCAAAAATATTATTTTCATTTATAAATTCAGAATATATATCGATTTTTATTTCTGGATTCATTTTTTCAATTGCTTTTTTAGCAACATCAACTTTCAGTTTTCCACAATCATTTATATTAAACAATATTTGACGATGCAAATTGCTTTCATCTACAATGTCGCCATCTACAATTCCTAAATTTCCAACTCCAGAAGCTGCCAACATTTGCAAAACTGGGCAACCTAAACCACCAACACCAATAATCAAAACTTTTGAATCATGCAGTTTTTGCTGACCATCGCTTCCAATTTCTGGAAGTATAATTTGCCGTGAATATCGTTTAGAATTTTCCATTTTATACTATTTATCCGCCTGCAAAAGGTGGTAATAATGCGATTATATCTTTATTTTCTAAAATTAAATTTTCTGAAGTAATCGTTTTATTTACTGCAATTGCAAAGGAAGTTTCTTTTAAATCAATATATTTTTGATTCAAAATGTTTAATAAATCTACTGTTGAAAAATCTGATTTTTCAATAGTGAATTCTTCTTCATTTATTTTCGTAAAATCAGCAATCAAGCCGAAATATTTTACCGTTATCGTCATTTTATTAAATTTTGATAGTCTTCTTTTGTGTTGATATTTTGCAATAATTCACACCATTTTTCTGGAACATCGAGGGTTTTACTTGGAATAGTTTCTACAATTTTCATTAATTTTAATTGATTTTTAATTAAATTTTCCTCAAAAATTGATGCCGTATTTTTATTATAAATCGCAATTAACGGACTTACTTTATCCAAAACTTTTACTTGAATTATTTGTTTTTCTTCATCGATATTTTCAATCAACCATTTAATAATTTCCGTAGAAATCAATGGAATATCTACACTTAAAATTAAATTCTGTTCCGTTTTTGAATGAGATAAAGCCGTGAAAATTCCACCAACTGGACCTTTATCAATATAAATATCTTTAATTCTTTTAATTTTTAAAAAGTCATAATCTGAATTAGATGAAACAATTGTTATATTTTTAATGAAAGATTCTTGCAATGCTTTTACAATATGTTCAATAAATGTAGTTTCATTTAATGGTAACAATCCTTTATCCGAACCCATTCTCGAACTTTTTCCACCAGCTAAAATGTATGCAGAAATTTCCATTTTTATATGCTGTATAATTTTAAAATTGCAATTCCTAAAACGAAAGCAAGAATATTTCTCAGTACTTTATTATTGAATTTTTTACTTCCATAATATGCTCCCAAAAACCCTCCAACAAACACAATTCCTATTAATAAAGTAGAAGATGCGGGAATTTCACCACCTTTTGAAAGAAACCCAAAAATACCAGAAATAGAGTTTACAAATATAAAAAGTGCAGAAACTGCTGCCGTTTGTTTCATATTTGCCCATCCTAATAAAAGCAAAACCGGACTTAAAACAATTCCGCCACCAATTCCGATTAATCCGGATAAAAAGCCAATAATTGCTCCAATTAAAAGTGCAAATGGAATGTTGATTTCCTTTAATTTTGTTTTCTCTTTGCCAAAAAAACCTAACAATCTGAAAACTGCAAATAATAGCAAAGTCGCGAAAATGATTTTGTACAATTTAGAATCTACCGTCAAAAATCCACCTAAAAACGAAAATGGAATCGATGAAATGGCGAACGGATAAAACAATTTCCATTTAAAATTATTTTCTCTGTAATAAAAGTAAAATGAAATACCAGAAACCAAAATATTTAAAATTAACGCAGTCGGTTTCATAAAAGTGATCGGCAAAGCGAACAAACTCATCAAAGCCAAATATCCACTTGCTCCACCATGACCAACACTTGCGTATAAAAATGCAACAATTGGTAAAATTAGCAATAACCAAGGCGAATTTAAAACTTCTGAAACTAACATAAATCGTGTTTTTTTAACTGTTCGTCCAGAAATTTCCAGCAATCTTTATTGATGGTTTCAAAAATGAGAATTAGTGATTTTCCATAAGGAGTTAATGAAGTTCCGCCACCATTTGCACCGCCAATTTTTGTTTCTATTACAGGTTTTTTTGTGGTTTTATTTACGTCGTCAATTAAACGCCAAGCTTTTTGATAGGAAATGTTTAGAGCTTTTGAAGCTTTATTTAAAGAACCCATTTCATCGATTTTTTTAAGCAATTGTACGCGACCATCACCCAAAAAAATTCCATTTTCGGTTTCTATCCAAATTTTACTTTTAATTTTCAAGGTAAATTGATTTCGTTATACTTTTACAAATATAACGAAAGAAAAGTTCATTAAATAGGATAAATTTCAACTTTTGAACCTTTTTTTCACCGCAAAAGTGACAAAAGATAAATGTAGCAAATAAGAAAAATAAAAGTTAACAAAATGCAAAACTTTATTATCTTACAACTTATGTAAACTTTTGAATTTTATAAAACGAAAGCTTTTGCCTCTTTTGCGGT
>CAXYUO010000156.1:0-6397 GCA_964292185.1 uncultured Frigoriflavimonas sp. | reverse complement strand
GAAAATTAAAACCTATCACCCCAGGACAGAGATTCAGAATTGTAAACAATTTTGAGGAAATTACTACTAACAAACCAGAGAAATCTCTAACTGTTGGTATTAAAAAATCTGGTGGTCGTAACAATACTGGTAAAATGACCATGCGTTACACCGGAGGTGGACACAAAAAGAAATACAGAATACTCGACTTCAAGAGAAACAAATTTGATGTTCCTGCTGAAGTTATATCTGTAGAGTATGATCCAAACAGAACTGCATTCATCGCACTAGTAGAATACACAGACGGAGAGAAGAGATACATCATCGCTCCAAACGGTATAAAAGTAGGTCAGAAAGTAGTTTCTTCCGAAGCAGCAGAACCAGAAATTGGTAATGCTATGAAATTAAAAAATATCCCTTTAGGAACTGTAGTATCTTGTATTGAGCTAAGACCAGGACAAGGTGCTGTAATGGCAAGAAGTGCAGGTTCTTCTGCACAATTAGTATCTAGAGATGGGAAATATGCTATCATCAAATTGCCTTCTGGAGAATCAAGAATGATTCTTGTAGAATGTATGGCTATGATAGGATCTATCTCCAATGGCGATCACCAACTTACCGTTTCTGGTAAAGCTGGTAGAAGTAGATGGTTAGGTAGAAGACCAAGAACAAGACCAGTAGTAATGAATCCTGTAGATCACCCAATGGGAGGTGGAGAAGGAAAATCTTCTGGTGGACATCCAAGATCAAGAAATGGTCAACCATCTAAAGGTTACAAAACGAGACAGAAAAACAAAGAGTCTAACCGTCACATCTTATCTAAAAGAAAATAATTATGGCAAGATCACTTAAAAAAGGACCATTTATTCATTATAAATTAGATAAGAAGGTTCAAGCAAATGTAGAGTCTAATAAAAAGACAGTAATTAAAACTTGGTCAAGAGCATCTATGATTTCTCCTGACTTCGTAGGGCAAACTATCGCAGTTCATAACGGGAAATCTTTTATCCCAGTTTATGTAACAGAAAATATGGTAGGTCACAAGTTAGGCGAATTTTCTCCAACAAGATCGTTCAGAGGTCATACTGGTAACAAAAATAAAGGGAGCAGATAATGGGATCAAGAAAACAAGATAGCGCAATAGCTAGAAAAGAACAAAAAAGAGACGTTGTACAAGCTCGTATGAATGATTGTCCTACCTCTCCAAGAAAAATGAGATTGGTAGCAGATATCATCCGTGGAGAAAATGTAGAAAGAGCACTTTCTATTTTGAAATTCTCTAAAAAAGGGGCTTCTATTAGATTAGAAAAACTTTTATTATCTGCAATGGCAAACTGGCAAACTAAAAATGAAGGTGCTGATATTGAAGAAGCAAACTTAATCGTAAAAGAAATTATGGTTGATAGTGCTAGACAATTGAAGCGTCTTAGACCAGCACCACAAGGAAGAGGACACAGAATAAGAAAAAGATCTAACCACGTTACGTTGATCTTAGGTAATAAAGATAATAAATAATCAAGGTATGGGACAGAAAACAAATCCAATAAGCAACAGATTAGGAATCATCAGAGGATGGGATTCTAATTGGTATGGTGGAAACGATTATGGAGACAGAATCGCCGAAGATTATAAAATCAGAAGATACCTAGAAGCAAGATTATCTAAAGGTGGTGTTTCTAGAATTTACATAGAAAGAACACTTAAATTAGTTACTGTAACTATCACCACTGCAAGACCAGGTCTTATCATTGGTAAAGGTGGTCAAGAAGTAGATAAACTGAAAGAAGAATTAAAAAAATTGACTGGCAAAGAAGTTCAGATCAATATTTTTGAAATCAAACGTCCAGAAATTGACGCGGTTTTAGTAGCAGACAGCATTGCAAGACAAATTGAAAACAGAATTTCTTACAGAAGAGCTGTGAAAATGTCTATCGCAAGTACCATGAGAATGGGAGCTGAAGGTATTAAAGTGCAAATCTCTGGTAGATTGAATGGTGCAGAAATGGCAAGAAGCGAATCTTTCAAAGATGGAAGAATTCCTTTATCCACTTTCCGTGCAGATATAGATTATCACATCGCAGAAGCTCACACTCAATACGGCAGACTTGGCGTAAAAGTGTGGATTATGAAAGGTGAAGTATATGGTAAAAGAGATCTTACTCCATTAGTTGGTCAGCAGAAAAAAGGACCTTCTACAGGCGGTGCAAACCGTGGTGGTGGAGATAGAGAAAATAGAAGACCATCTAGAGATAGAAAATAATTAAAAATTTAGACAAAAGTTTTAAATTACCGTTACTTTTTTAAAATCTAAATCTAAAATTCAATCTAAAATTTAAATTATGTTACAACCAAAAAGAACCAAGTTTCGTAAGGTCCATAAAATGAAAATGAAAGGCATAGCTGGTAGAGGACATCAGCTTGCTTATGGAACTTTCGGAATTAAAGCTACAGATGGAGCTTGGGTTACTGCAAGACAAATAGAAGCAGCTCGTATTGCTGCAACAAGATACATGAAAAGAGAGGGGCAACTT
This sequence comes from uncultured Frigoriflavimonas sp., assembly GCA_964292185.1. GTDB lineage: Bacteria > Bacteroidota > Bacteroidia > Flavobacteriales > Weeksellaceae > Frigoriflavimonas. The sequence goes on along the minus strand of CAXYUO010000156.1, from coordinate 3,887 downwards.
TGGATCAAAATATTTCCAGATAAGCCGATTACCAAAAAACCGGCCGAAGTAAGGATGGGAAAAGGAAAAGGAGCTGTAGAATATTGGGTAGCCGTAGTGAAACCTGGTAAAATAATGTTCGAAGTTGGTGGTGTACCTTACGAGGTTGCTAAAGAAGCACTAAGATTAGCTGCTCAAAAACTTCCAATCGTAACTAAGTTTGTAGTTGCTAATGATTTTGTTAAACCTCTATAATTGATCGAAAAATGAAAAATGCTGATATCAAAAATTTAAGCGTAGGAGATCTACAAAACCAGCTAACATCTATACAAGCAGATTTTACAAAGTTAAAATTAGCTCACAAGATAAGCCCGTTAGAAAATCCAATTCAGATCAGAGATTTGAGAAAAACAATCGCAAGATTGCAGACAGAACTAGCTGCTAAACAACAACAACAATAATTCATTTTAAAATGGAAAGAAATTTAAGAAAACAAAGAATCGGAATTGTTTCTAGCAATAAAATGGAAAAAACTATTGTTGTAAGCGAAACAAGTAGAATAAAGCACCCAATGTATGGGAAATTCGTTTTGAAAACGAAAAAATATACAGCTCATGATGAAAATAATGAGTGCAACGAAGGAGATACAGTAGAAATTATCGAAACAAGACCTTTGAGCAAAAGTAAAAGATGGAGATTAGTAAGAATCATTGAAAAAGCTAAATAATGTTACAAACAGAATCAAGAATAAAAGTAGCTGATAATACTGGTGCAAAAGAAGTATTGGTAATCAGAGTTCTAGGTGGTACCAGAAGAAGATATGCTTCAGTAGGTGATAAAGTAGTAGTTACTATTAAAGAATCTACTCCATCAGGACAAGCAAAAAAAGGACAAGTTTCTAAAGCAGTAGTTGTAAGAACGAAAAAAGCAGTAAGAAGAAAAGATGGATCATACATCAAATTCGACGATAATGCTTGTGTACTTCTTAATCCTACAGGAGAAATGAGAGGTACGCGTGTTTTCGGACCAGTTGCCAGAGAATTGAGAGATAAAGAGTATATGAAAATTGTTTCATTAGCTCCAGAAGTACTTTAATTTTACAAAACTGAAGAAAATGACAAAATTAAAATTAAAAAGAGGAGATAACGTAATCGTTACTACCGGTAAAGATAAAGGAACCAAAGGAGAAATTCTACAGGTTATCCGCAAAGAAGGTAAAGATCCAAGAGTGATTGTAGCTGGTGCAAATGTGATTAAGAAACACGTAAAGCCATCTGCTCAAAGTCCTCAAGGTGGTATTGTAGAGAAGGAAGCTTCTATTAACATTTCTAATGTAGCATTACTTGATAAAGATGGTAAAGCAACAAAAGTGAGTTACAAAATAGAGGGCGACAAAAAAACGAGAGTAGCTAAATCTACCGGTGAAACATTATAATAAATTAGAAGATGGAATATATAGCTAGACCCATAAGTGTTTACAAAGAAAAAATTGTTCCTGCAATGATGGAAGAATTTGGGTACAAATCCGTAATGGAAGTTCCTAAATTACAAAAAATCGTTCTTTCTCAAGGTTTGGGAGAAGCAACTGCAGACAAGAAAATTGTAGATTATGCAATAGAAGAACTTACTGCTATCACTGGTCAAAAAGCTGTTGGTACTTTATCTAAAAAAGATGAAGCAGCCTTCAAACTTAGAAAAGGAATGCCAGTTGGAGCAAGAGTTACACTAAGAGCTCACAAAATGTATGAATTCTTAGATAGATTAACCTCTTCTGCTTTACCAAGAATTAGAGATTTCAATGGTATCAAAGCTGATGGTTTTGATGGTAGAGGAAACTACAATTTAGGTATTACAGAACAAATTATCTTCCCAGAAATAGCAATTGATAAAGTAAAGAAAATCCAAGGTATGGATATTACTTTTGTTACTTCTGCGAAAACAGACAAAGAAGCAAAAGCATTATTAACGCATTTTGGTATGCCTTTTAAAAAGAACTAAAAGATGGCAAAAGAATCAATGAAAGCGCGTGAGCGCAAAAGAGAAGCTACTGTAGCTAAATATGCTGAAAAAAGAAAAGCTTTGAAAGAAGCTGGAGATTATGATGCATTACAGAGATTACCTAAAAACGCATCTCCAGTAAGATTACATAATAGATGTAAACTTACAGGAAGACCAAGAGGATACATGAGAACTTTCGGTTTGTCTAGAGTTACTTTTAGAGAAATGGCAAGTAAAGGACTTATCCCAGGTGTGAAAAAAGCAAGCTGGTAGTTAAATATTAAGAATCCAGATAATTAAGTTTATTAATTATTTGGCTATTAGCTTATAGCAAATAGCCAGAAGCAAATAAAAACTAATTATCATTAACCAAAACAAATAAAAATGGTAACAGATCCAATTTCAGATTATCTTACAAGAGTAAGGAATGCACAAAGTGCGGGCCACAAAGTAGTGGAAATTCCTGCATCAAATGTTAAAAAAGAGATTACAAAAATTCTTTTTGATCAAGGTTATATTTTGAATTTCAAATTCGAAGATAACGCAGTTCAAGGAGTAATTAAAATCGCTTTAAAATATGACAAAAAAACCAACAAGCCAGCAATGAAGTCTATTCAAAGAGCTTCAAAACCAGGTCTTAGACAATACAAAGGATCAAAAGATCTTCCAAGAGTATTGAACGGTTTGGGAATAGCAATTATATCTACATCAAGAGGATTGATGACAGATAAAAAAGCAAGATTAGAAAACGTAGGTGGCGAGGTAATTTGCTATGTTTATTAACAATTAAAAAATTAGGAAAATGTCTAGAATTGGTAAAGCAATTATCACCATTCCTGCAGGAGTTACTGTAACCGAGAAAGACGGTTTAGTAACAGTAAAGGGTTCTAAAGGAACTCTTACTCAAGAACTTAAGGGTGGAATATCATTAGAACAAAAAGACGGCGAACTAACTTTGAAACGTGCTTCAGAATCGAAAGAAGATAAAGCATTTCACGGTTTATTCAGAGCGTTAATCAATAATATGGTTGTAGGAACTTCAGAAGGTTTCAGCAAAAAATTAGAACTAGTAGGAGTAGGTTACAGAGCATCAAATACAGGTCAGAAATTAGAGTTATCTCTTGGTTTTTCTCACGGTATCGTTATGCATTTACCAGAAGAGGTAGTTGTAGAAACTCTTACAGAGAAAGGTAAAAACCCAATTATCACTTTATCATCTCATGATAAACAACTTCTTGGTATGATCGCAGCAAAAATAAGATCATTCAGAAAACCTGAACCTTACAAAGGAAAAGGAGTGAAATTCGTAGGAGAGATATTAAGAAGAAAAGCGGGTAAATCTGCTTAAAAAACTATAAGAATATGGCACTGAGTAAAGTACAAAAAAGAATAAGAATAAAAAGAAGAGTAAGAGGAAAAATCTCTGGATCTTCAGAATTGCCAAGGTTATCTGTTTACAAAAGCAATAAAGAAATTTATGCACAGTTAATAGATGATATCTCTGGAACTACTATGGCTTCCGCTTCTTCTAGAGCGTTAGACACAACTGGTTCTAAAATGGATGTTTCTGTTGCAGTAGGTAAAGCTATCGCAGAAAAAGCAAAAGAAGCTGGAGTTTCTTCAGTAGTTTTTGATAGAAACGGATTTGTGTATCACGGAAGAATAAAAGCACTTGCTGATAGCGCAAGAGAAGCAGGACTAAAATTCTAATCAATTAAATTTCGGAAATTATGTTAGGTATAGAAAATATAGAAAAAGTAAAACCGGGAGGATTAGAATTAAAAGATCGTCTTGTTTCAGTAAATAGAGTAACTAAAGTAATCAAAGGTGGTAGAGCTTTCGGAATTTCTGCAATTGTTGTTGTTGGAAATGAAGATGGAATTGTAGGTTGGGGACTTGGAAAAGCAGGT
>CAXYUO010000155.1:0-6417 GCA_964292185.1 uncultured Frigoriflavimonas sp. | reverse complement strand
CTTCCAGTTGCAGAAGAAAGTACATTGTTGGTATTGTTAATCCTCAAAACTCCCTTAAAAGCGAAAATTAGTGCTTCTTTATAATTTATAGTTCCTTCGTTTGGAACTATAGTTTCTACTGAAGTTTTTGCTTTAATTTGCTCTAATAAATATTTATTAAAGCTTCCACCTCCTGTAAAAAATAGGTTCTTCAAATTATTTTCTGTTGCTGTTTTTGCAATTTCTTCTGCTGCATGAATTGTGAAAGTAGCAATTGCATCTTTTGGTTCTAATGATTGTAAAATTGGAAATATTTCAGAATTCACCCATTCTACACCTAAAGATTTTGGAGGATTTTTTTTGTAAAATTCTAAATTGTTCAAATATTTTAAAATTTCTTGGTCTACTTTTCCTTGTTTTGCAAATTCTCCATCTTTATCATATTTTTCTCCAAGTTGCTCAGCAAATTTATTTAAAACAATATTTACGGGGCAAATATCAAAAGCGATTCTTTCGCCATTTTTATTAAAAGAAATATTAGAAAATCCGCCAATATTTATACAAGCATCGTAATCAGAAAAAAGCAAAGAATCTCCAATAGGAACTAGAGGAGCACCATTTCCACCCATCAAAACATCTTGGCTTCGGAAATCATAAGCTACAGGAAAATTATTTTTAATTTTGATTGCTCTTCCATCTCCAATTTGTAAAGTATATTTTAATTTTGGTTGATGAAATACCGTATGTCCATGAGAAGCAATTACATCTATTTTATTCAAATTATTTTTTGAAATAAAGTTTTGTACACATTCTCCAAGATAAAATCCGTATTCGGAATGAAGTTCCATTAAATCTGGAGCAGAAATTTTGAAAGAATCTCTCAGTTTATTTTCCCAATTTTTAGAATATTGTATAGTTTCAGCATTAATAATTGAATATTTCCAAGTGTTTTGTATAGTATTTTTTTCAAAACTTGCGTAGCAAATATCTAAACCATCTAAGCTTGTACCAGACATAAGACCAATTGCGTGAAATATCATTTTGGAAAATTTAGAATAAAATTATTTTTGCTTATTTGGAAGTTTATTTCCATCAAAAGTACCAGAATTATTATAAAAAATATAAGAAGAAAAATCGTCTTTTGCTCGCATTCCATCAACGCCTACAAGTGTGTTTCCATCTTTATCTGTAACATAAACGGTATCTTTTGTATAAATTTCTCTCTTCGCTTGATCCCAATATACAGATTCCATAGCAAAAAGTTGATTTTCATTTGTTTTAATTCTTACTTTTCCACGAGCTTCATAGAGTTTTTTTAGTTCATAGAATTTGGCATAATTTGCTTTTATGTTTCCTGGTTTTTTAGGATTTTTTTTATCATAAAAATCAATATTAATACCTTTTTTTGCTAAAACATAAGGAGAATCTATCAATTCAAATTTTTCTAAAAGTGGAACTGTTGCACGAATTTTCACCATTCCAGAATCTCTTTGTACGATATTCGCATTGTTAATTACTTGCGAAGGAAAATTGGTTTTTTTGTTTGCAGCATTGGCTTTTGCGATATCTTCTTCACACGAAATAAAAAATACAGCACATCCTAAAAGGAAAGCTGTATTCATTAATTTTTGTTTAGAAAATATTTTCATTCTAGTTGATTAATCTCTTATTAAACCATTTATCAGAAAAATTGAAACCAATTTTCAAATTAATAAAATTCTGATTGATTAAATTGTTTTGAGTAGTTCCTCTTTTACCTAATTCTAAGCCAAGATCTATACCACTCATTCTATTTTGACCACTATTTTTGAAAGGTAAAGTTGCTCCAAATGAAACACCAACAGTATTGGTGTTTTTATCGTTGTTTACTAAGCTTCCTTTTTCAAAATAAGCTCCGTATCTATAAATTACTCTATTGAAATAATTTCTAAAATCGTTTGCGTTTGGCATAAACCAACCACCTGCTGCAACTTTATAAGAATCTTTAAATTGGAAATCTTGACCTAATAAATCTGAGCTTTCACCTTTTTTATAATCTAATTGTGTACCAAGAAACCATTTGTTTAAATGACCATATCCTGCTCCAAAAGAAAATTCAACAGGCAAAAGATTTTTTGTGCTTCTTTCATTTTCTTCTATGATGCTTTCTGAAACTTTATCTTTAATTGTATTATAATAATAAGTGCTGTTTTTATAACTTGCTACAAAATCACTGCTATTTCCTACGGTAGAAGTTGCTCCTAAAGTAAGTTTTCTATCATTATCATATTTTTTTTGATAAGTAGCTCCAAGTGTAAAATTGAAATTACTAACGGTCATATTACTTTCATATCCATTGATTAAATCTGCATTATTAGTTGTAATTTCATCAATATCAGAGATATTCCCGAAATAATAATTGGCTTTTAATCCTAAAGAAAAATCTGTAGCAACTTTATAAGAAAAAGCAGCGTGAACAGTATTCACAGAACCTTCTCCATGGAAGTTGTTGTATTTTATAGAACCATCAGAAAGTGTTTCACTTTTTATTACATCATAATTTTTACTACTATAAGGTTGATATCCCATTCCAAATTTTAATTTTGGAGAAAGTGGAAAAGCAACTGAAATATTAGATAAATAGGTAGAATGCTTTGTAAATTTTTCATTATTACTACCAGATTTGAAATAATTATTTTCATTACTAGCTTCAATTCTAATAGTTGTAAGCTCCAAATTTTCATTTGCCGCTGGATTTTTAAAATTAAAACTATTTGGAAAATCAGAAATGTATGCGGTAGAAATTCCACCCATTGTTCTATTTTCTACGGTATTGTCATATTTCACATCTCCAATTCCGTATGCTGCATAAGGAGAATTTCCTATACTTTGAGCTTGAAAAAGGTATCCTACAAGTAGAAATGAGCCAACAAAAACTTTCTTCATTTATTTATTTTTTTTGCAAGCGCAAATATCTTAAATTTTAATGAGTCCTGAAAATATACTAGGTTAAAGTTTGTTAAGTAATAATCGACTATTCATCATAAAAGTTAAAAAAAGCTAATCAATTTTATATTTTTTTTTTAAAATAAAGTATCTTTGGGCATGAATTGGGAAGCAATAGCAGGTCAAAAACATTTGAAAGACCATCTGAAAGAGAGCATAATACACAATAGAGTAAGCCATGCTCAATTATTTGTAGGAAAAGAAGGTTACGGAACATTAGCTTTGGCTCTTGCTTATGCAAAAGAAATTTTTTCTAATGAGAATGAACATTCTGCTAGTAAAACAGAAAGTCTTAATCATTTAGATTTACATTTTTCTTTCCCAGTTTATTCTGAAGGTGGAAAATCTTTAAGCAGTAGATTTTTTCCAGAATTTAGAGAAATGATTTTGAAAAATACGTATGTTACACTTAATGATTGGCAAGAATCTTTAGATTCTAAAAACAAACAAATGTCTATTTCTGTTCAAGAGATAGAAGCTCAGATGAATCAGTTTTTGCTAAAAAGCTATGAAGGTGGCACGAAAATTTTGATAATTTGGCGTGCAGATGCTATGAATACGCAAGCTTCAAACAAACTTTTAAAGTTTTTGGAAGAACCTCCAGAAAAAACGATTATAATTTTAGTAGCAGAAAGTGCAGATCAGTTTTTGCCAACAATTATATCTAGAACTCAAATTTTAGAAATTCCTAGAATTTCTGATGAAGAATTAGAGGGATATTTATTGAAAAACAATCTTTGCAAACTAGAAGATTCTAAAAAAATAGTATTGCAATCTCAAGGAGATTTGAATGCTGCATTGGCAATTATTTTTTCTGGAGAAAATCAATCAGAATTTGAAGAATTGTTTATCAATTGGGTAAGATTTGCTTTTCAAGTGAAGAAAAAACCAATTTTTTTAAGAGATATTTTGAAATGGGCAAGAACAATTGCAGATTGGAATAGAGATAAACAGAAAAGTTTTCTTGAATATTGTGCAGAAATGTTTCGTTTAGCTTTGATGCAATCTTATGCAAAAGACTTGGTTTATAACAAGATAGAAGCAAAAAGTTTCGTTTGGGAAAGTTTCTCAAAATTTATACATGGTGCCAATATAGAAAATATTTTGGAAGAAATAAGCAGTGCTGATTATCATTTGCAAAGAAATGGAAATGCGAAAATAATTTGGACAGATCTTGGGATAAAATTATCCAGATTCATCCATAAAACTCCATAAAAAAACCACCTAATTGGTGGTTTTTATTTTTAAGCTGCTTTCTTTTTTTCTTTTCTTGTAGCTTTTTCTTTATGTTTACCTTCGCAGGCTTTGCCTTTGGTATCGCAAGATTTTTTGTCTTTGCATTCTTTTTTTTCTGCAGTGCTGCATTCTTTTTTTCCTTGGCAACAAGCTTTAGCATCTTTTGCTTTTGGTTCTGTTTTTTGAGCAGATGCAAATGTAATGCAACATACTGCTAGTAATGTGAATAATGATTTCATATATATTATAATTTAAAAATATTTATTTTAATTAGTTGGTGGTCTTTCAAAAACCATAACTTCTCCTTCTGTAGCATCGTCATAAACGCTTCCTATTTCAAATTTATTAGGATCCGTATAATGATAAAATACATTTTTGGCAGGATAAGTTGCGATATTTATAGGTGTCAAAGTCATAACTCCTTCACCTACACTATAACTAAATTCTTTCTCTACTCCTCCTAAATTAGTGATTGTAAATCTGTTATTTGAAGTAAAATTGATGGTGGTTCTATTTAAAACTGGAGATTTTTCTATAAAAACACCTGATGGTCTTACAATTTCTTCGGTTTTACATGAAATAGTTACCAATAATAGGAATGAGAATAGGAGTATTAATTTTTTCATACAAACATAGTTTTACTTAAGGTTTTAAAATTACAAAAAATATTTTAGAAAATGGATGGCAATTTTAAACTAAGTGTATTAAAATTAAATATTTGTGGATTCTTTAATATTAAAATCACCATTTTTTCTTTTGAAAATAGATGAAAGTACTAATAACTATAATAGCCATTACGCATAAAGTACTGTAGTAACCGTATTTTGTGGCTAATTCTGGCATGTGTTTAAAATTCATTCCATATAAACCTGCGAGAAAAGTGATTGGTAAAAAATATACAGAAAACCTTGTAAGAATTTTCATTGTTTGATTGGCTTTTTGGTCGGAAAGTGCCAAATACATAGAAATTAAATTTAAAGCTTGAGAATTTAAATGATCAAAATCTGCAATTACATCTTTATGTTTGTCTTTTAAATCTGTGATTTCCGTATCAGAAAGTTTTAGTTTTTTAAATTTATCAACCCAATCTGTAGAAAGGTTTAAAATTCTATTATTTAAACCAGTTTTTCGTTTTAATCGGTATAATTTTCTAAGAAGAGTAGGAGAAGTATTGCTTTTAAGAAACATATCACTTTCTAAATCATCAATTAAATTTAGCAAATGTTTAGATTCGTCATCATAATATTTCATCACTTTTACAGCCAATTGAAGAGCAATATCATCTGAAGTTGCCGTTTCTTCTGTTAAAAATATATTCGTTTTTACTTCTTGTATACTTCGGTTTTTCATCCGATGAATGGTGATTATAAAATTATTAATCAAATAAATACCCAATTTTGTACTTACATCGCTTATGCTATTTAGGTTTTTTCTGTCGAGTTCTGTATTTTCTCTCATCAAGAAAAATTTCAAACCATTGTCTTCTTCATATTTTGGTAAATGATTCGCATCTAAAGTATCTTCTAACAAAAGATAATTAATACCGAAACGTTCATGCAAAAAAATCAAATCTTCTTCCGTAGCTCCTTCTATATCAAGCCATTCGCAATGTTTATTTTTAAAAACGAGTTCTATTGCCATAATTTTTTAAAAAATTTATCCTTATTATTTTGAATTATAAAATATTTGACTAATTTAGTAAAACTTATGATTAAAAGTACAATTACAGGAACTGGGCATTATGTACCAGAAAATATCGTCACGAATGATGATCTTTCAAAATTAATGAATACCAACGATCAATGGATCACGGAAAGAACAGGAATAAAGGAAAGAAGGCATCGGAAAAATAGAAATGATACAGAAGTTACCACTGCGTTTTTAGGAATGAAAGCCGCAGAAATGGCATTAGAAAATGCAAAATTATCTGCTTCAGATTTAGATTTTATTGTTTTTGCTACACTTTCACCTGATTATTATTTTCCAGGTTGTGGTGTTCAGTTGCAAGAAATGTTGGGTTGCAAAACCATCGGAGCTTTGGATGTAAGAAACCAATGTTCTGGTTTTGTATATGCAATGAGCGTTGCCAATGCTTTTATAAAATCTGGAACCTACAAAAATATTTTGGTTGTAGGTTCAGAAATTCATTCTTTTGGATTAGATTTTTCTGATGTAGGAAGAGGTGTTTCTGTAATGTTTGGAGATGGAGCAGGAGCG
>CAXYUO010000154.1:0-6446 GCA_964292185.1 uncultured Frigoriflavimonas sp. | reverse complement strand
TCTACTCTTTGGTAGTTTGTTCCTTTAATTTGCGCGACAATTTTCAAATTTTTATCTGCACTTAAATACGGATAGAAATTGGGTTGCTCTATAATTGCACCTATTTTTTTCAAGGTTTCTGTGTCTGTTCCTGCTTTTCCGAACCAAGTCCAACTTCCAGAAGTAGGATTGATGGTAGAAAGCAACATACCGAAAGTAGTAGATTTTCCACTTCCATTTGGACCCAAAAGTCCATACACATTTCCTCTTTCTACATCGAAAGAAATATTGTTCACAGCAATTCTTTTAAATTTTTTCGTAAGATTATTTACGATAAGAATTTTCTCCATTATTAATTTTTTAGATAAGTAAGTGAAAAAGCAGAAGTGTTACAGTTTTCTTAAAAATTTAATTTGAAAATTTTCGATTTGTGGTTTAAGCTATTTTTTCATTATTTTTAAAAAAAAATTTCAAATGAAAATTACAGACCTCGCATTAGCTATTGGCGTTTCTACTTATAGTATCAAACAATTTATTCAAGATTTCGATTTAGAATTATCGCAATGTCTATATCCAAATTTGGAAGTAAAAGAAGATTTTGAAAAATTTGCCAGAGAAAATTTAGATTTTCTTCAAAAATATGAGCAAGATTTGGTAGTTGAAAAATCTTGCAAACAAATTGCCAAAGAAATCAATCAACCAATAGAAAAAGTAGAAGCTATCGTCAAGAAAAATGAACCTGTTTTATACGAAAATGGTTTTTATAAATCTTCGGTTTCAAAATTTGGAATTGACCACGAGTTGGGTGGAGATTACCAGTTTGTGTATGATTATTTTGGAAGAAAAACCCCATTAGCTAATAGAGATTTCATAGGTTATAGAGATTTATTTTTTTACATTACAGAAATGCTAAATCCTTTTATAGATGAGCTGCAATCTAAAGATTGGGGTATCAATAAAGCCAATGGAATCATGCTTTACGGACCAAAAGGAAGTGGAAAAATTTTCTGGGCTAGAAAAATTGCAGAAATCATCAATTATGAATTTAATGAAGTGAAAATATCTTACATTAATGATAAAAAGCACGATTTTGTAAATTTTCTCACATCATTATTAATAAAAAAAGGTAAAAATATTTTGTTTATCGAGAATTTTGAAGAAATTTCGAGCGATAAATTCAATAATTCTTCTGCAGGAAAAGATGTGATTTTGCATACCATTCATAGATTTGTAGAAGAAAATTTGCTTTTAATAGCAGCAACAGAACAGCTTACAGATATAGATAGCGAAATTTTTTCTCCAGGTAGATTTGATATTTTAATCCCTGTTTTTCCACCAAATACAGCAGAAAGAGCACAAATGATTTTAAGGTATCTAACTTTAAATTTAGAAAAAGACTCTGTTCTCACAAAAATTTTGGAATATAATGAAGCAGATCATCGTCCTTTTTGGCAAAATTATGCATCACGGATGAAATTATTCAGCAATACAATGGTTATAGATTTTACGCAAAGTGTGAAAAAACGATTGCGAAATAAATATTTGAAGACCAAAAATCATCAATTCAAAATAGATAAAGACATTCTGGAACTGAGTTTTTTAGAAAGTGCAAGCAAACTTACAGAAGAATATATGCTTAGTATTCAATTGTTTATATCCGAAGTTTCGGCAAGAGATTATGATGTTTTTTCTGTAAGAATAGAGAATTTAAAAAATGAATTAAACTATTATAGAATAGAAGAACCAAAACAAAGATCTATCGGTTTTGAGCACGAATAAAGAATAAATTTTTCAAAGTATTTCAACAAAAAATTCATTATTTTTGCTTCCTTATGATTAGTAGCGACCAAATAAAAGATATAGAAAATAGAATTGAAGATTTGTACAAATACCTTCAAATCGATAAAAAAAGAATAGAAATTGCAAACGATGATGAAAAAACCGCTTCACCAGAATTTTGGGATTCTCCAAAAGAAGCCGAAGTTTTTTTAAGACAATTGCGATCCAAAAAAAAATGGGTAGAAGCATATGACGAAATTGAAACCAAAACCGAAGATATGATGGTTCTGGTAGAATTTGCCAAAGAAGATGAAGAAAGTGAGCAAGAATTAGACATTGTTTTTCCTAAAATTTTAGAGAAAATAGAAGATTTAGAATTCAAAAATATGCTTTCTAATGAAGGTGATGAACTTTCTGCTGTTTTGCAAATTACTGCAGGTGCGGGTGGAACAGAATCTTGCGATTGGGCTTCAATGCTCATGAGAATGTACATGATGTGGGCAGAAAAACAAGGGTACAAAATTACAGAACTCAATTTTCAAGAAGGTGATGTTGCAGGTGTGAAAACCGTTACGCTAGAAATTGATGGAGAATTTGCTTTCGGATATTTGAAAGGCGAGAATGGTGTTCATCGATTGGTGAGAATTTCTCCTTTTGATAGCAATGCGAAACGCCATACCAGTTTTGTGTCGGTTTATGTGTATCCTTTAGTTGATGATTCTATAGAAATCAACATCAATCCTGCAGATATTTCTTTTGAAACGATGCGAAGTTCTGGAGCAGGTGGACAAAATGTGAATAAGGTAGAAACTGCAGTTCGACTTCGACATGCACCTTCTGGAATTATTATAGAAAATTCTGAAAGTCGCTCTCAACTTCAAAATAAAGAAAAAGCAATGCAACTTTTGAAATCCAGATTGTACGAGGCAGAATTGGCCGAGAGAATGAAAGCCAGAAACGAAATAGAAGCTGGAAAAATGAAAATAGAGTGGGGAAGCCAAATAAGAAATTATGTGATGCATCCTTATAAATTGGTAAAAGATGTACGTTCTGCACACGAAACTTCTGATGTAGATAGCGTAATGAACGGCGATATTACCCCATTTTTAAAGGCATATTTAATGGGAGATGGAACTTCAGTTTCTGACGATGAAGATGTTTTTTAAGTAAAAAGTAAAAAGTAAAAAGGCAAAAGTAAAAAGAAAAGTAAAAAGGTGAAAGATTGTGAAATTAATATTAGATTTTACAAAATAGTATACAAATCCCTAATTTTTAATCATTTAATCCTCTAATCATTGAATCTTTTAATTTTAATCAAATAAAAATGAACATCATTCTCGCATCAACTTCCACGCTTTTTGGTGGAAATTATTTAGAATATTTAACGGAAGAATTGGTAAAATTATATGATGGAATTGATGAAATTTTGTTTATTCCTTTTGCAAGACCTGGTGGAATTTCTCATGACGATTACACCAAAAAGGTTGCGGAATATTTCGAAAAATTAAACATCAAAGTAAAAGGTTTACACGAATTTGATAATAAGATAACTGCGATAAACAATGCAAAAGCCTATTTTACAGGTGGTGGAAATACATTTCTTTTAGTGAAAATGTTGACCGATCAGTTTGAAGATTACACTTTATTTCCACCGATTGGAGATGAAGAAGAGCCAATTGTAATTCAAAATTGGATAGAAAGAAAGTTAATGATCGTTCTGAAAGAAAATGTTATGGAAGGAAAACCCTATCTCGGAACAAGCGCAGGAAGCAATATTGGAGGTTTGAATATGCAAACTACAAACGATATGCCGATTGTTTATCCAGATAGTTTTGAATGTATGGGTTTAGTTCCTTTCAATATTAATCCACATTTTTTGGATCCAAATCCAGAATTAAAACACAATGGCGAAACCCGAGAAACCAGAATTTTAGAATTTCTTACTCAAAATGATACGAAAGTTGTTGGTTTACGAGAAGGAAACTGGATTCGCAGAATTGGAAATACCATCACAGTTGAAGGTTTGCAAACTACCAGAATTTTCGAGAAAGGAAAGACGCCTTATGAAATAGAATCTGGAACGGAAATTATGTAATTTTTTTGGGCGCCTTAATCCGCCTTCCGTTCCCAAAACGAGGTATGAGTTTCGATGATTCAAATAAAAACAATAAAAATTATAAATCAATCTTTTTATCTTTTTTTACAAAAAATAAATAGGATTTCCAATCAAGTCGGGGCGCAGATTATTGATGTATTGAAAATTCATTTATCATAAGAAAGATTTTTCTCTGTCATTGCGAGGAACGAAGCAATCTTTTGTTGTTTATTTAAAGAGAATGTCATAAACTCAATTTTAAATTATTTAATTATATTTACTTCAAATATTTTTTCCCATGAGATTTTTTTCAATGCTATTTTTGTTCGCAGTTCAACTAATTTTCAGCCAAAATATTGCTTCAAAATTAGAAACATCCACCAAACAAATGATGAATAGCACTCCTGCTTTTTCGGCAAATTTATCATTATATATCGCAGATGAAAATGGAAATTTAATTTACGAATACAACGGAAACAAAGGACTTTCCACAGCTTCTACCCAAAAAATTTTCACAGCAGCAGCTGTTTTAGAAACACTTGGAAAAAGTTATACCTACAAAACTACAGCATCCTATTCTGGAAAAATTGAAAACCAAATTTTGAATGGCAATTTATTTATAAAATCCAATGGAGATCCTACTTTGGGAAGTTGGAGGTATGAAGGTTATCAACCAGAAGATTTCAAAAAAGCACTTCTCAATTCAATAAAAACAAAAAATATTAATAAAATTGAAGGAAATTTAATTATTGATGATTCTTATTTCGATTTTCAAACAATTCCTGGTGGTTATCCTTGGGACGATTTAGGGAATTATTATGGAAGTGGAGTTTGGAGCGTCAATTGGCGAGAAAATCAGTTTGATATGTACATGAATGGTTCTGAAATTCAAGGTTTTAATATTCCGATGGATTATATAAAATGGGTAAGTGAAGTGAAAACGGGTGGAAAATCTGATAATAGTTTGGTTTTCACTGCGCCACATTCTAATGTTGGATTAATCAACGGAACGCTTCCTGCAGGAAAAAAAATCACTGTTTCTGGTGCAATTCCAAATCCTCCGTATCAATTGGCATTAGAAATAAAAAATTGGTTGAAAGAAGCAAATGTTAATTTTCAAGGAGAGATTATTACCAATTCTCAATTAAAAATTGATGGAAAACCGCTACAATTTGCTCCAGAAAATAACGTTATACTTACGTATGAATCTCCAACTTTAGATAAAATAGTTTATAATTTTTTAGATAAAAGTGTGAATCTTTACGGCGAAACTTTCATCAAAACAATGGCAAAAGAAAAGCGAAAAGAAGGCAGTTTTTCAGAAGGTGTAGATTATTTGAAAGATTTCTGGAAAGCTAAAGGAATTAATTCAAATATGATCAATTTTGCTGATGGAAGCGGACTTTCTCCTCAAAATTATGTAAGTGCAAAAGCGGAAGTTCAGGCTTTGCTTTATGCAAAAAACCAAACTTGGTTTGCAGAATATTGGGCAGGTTTTCCTACACAAAATAACGGCATGAAAATGAAAAGTGGCACCATCAGAAATTGTAAATCTTTTGCAGGTTATCATACTGCAAAAAATGGCAAAAAGTACGTGTTTTCGGCAATTGTAAACAATTATCAAGGTGGAAACGTGAGTGCTGCTTTGTATGATATATTAAACGAATTAAAATAAAAAATTGAGTACAAGACCACTTATTTCTCGCATCAACAATTGGTTTATCTTCATGCTTTTGAGTATGGTTTTAGGTACTATTTTGCTTGCTTCAGTTTTTCTTATCAATTATTTAAGAAAAGAAGAAGTGAAAAGGATAGATCTTTTTGTGAGTGCTATTAAATTTCAACAAAATGTAATTGCACCAACTACAGATGTGCAAGATTTACTTTTGCAGATTTATAGTTCTAATAATACGATTCCTGTTGTGATTTTAGATAAATCTGATAACATCATTGAATTTAAAAATTTACCAAATGAGCTAAATTATACCGATGCAGAAGTGAAAATAATTGCTAAAAATATGGCGAAAAATTATCCTGCAATAGAAATAAAATTTCAGGATGGAAACAACCAATTTGTATATTATGATAACTCTAGATTATTGAATAATCTTCGGTATTCTCCGTACTTTTTAGGTTTATTAATAATGTCTTATTTTGTGTTTTCGTTTTGGTTTTTGAGAACTATAAAAAAAACTGACGAAGGTTTTCTTTGGGCAGGTTTGGCAAAAGAAACTGCACATCAAATAGGAACTCCGCTTTCTTCTATGATCGGTTGGATAGAAATAATGCGGATGGAAAACGTGCAAACAGAAGCTGCCGGAGAAATAGAAAAAGATGTAGAAAGGCTGAAAACTATTTCCGAAAGATTTTCTAAAATTGGTTCTGTTCCAGAGTTAAATGATTTAAATTTCACAGAAACTTTGCAACAAAATTTTGATTATTTAAAGAAAAGAATTTCTACAAAAGTAGAATTTGTTTTAAATCTTCCAAACGAAGATGTGCTAATTCCTCACAACAGAATATTGCTGAATTGGGTAATAGAAAACATGGTGAAAAATGCTGTAGATGCTATGAAAGGCGATGGTGTTTTGGA
>CAXYUO010000153.1:0-6458 GCA_964292185.1 uncultured Frigoriflavimonas sp. | reverse complement strand
AATGATAGTATTATAGATGTTTTATACATTTTGAAACCATTGGTGAAAACTGAATTAAAACAATCTTTAGACATTACTTATTCGCAACTTTTAAATAAAGGAATTTCGCCTTCTGTAGATCTTATAACCAGAAATTTTTTTGGTGGTGCAGAAAACCTTTCTACAAGCTTGACAGGTAGTTTTGGTAGCGTTTTAGATCCAAGCAATACAAGCAAAAGAAAATTCGCTTCAGAAATTTCTGCTCAAGCAAATCTATCTATCCCAAGATTGCTTTTGCCTTTTAAATATTATAAATTAATTCCGAAAAAATTCTCGCCAACTTCTAGTATTGCCTTTGGGATTTCTCAACAAATTAACATTGGTTTAGGAAGAGTTACGTTCAATTCTGGCTTAAATTATTTCGCAAATGTGAATGATATTGTAACCCACAAATTAACGCTTTTCAATACTCAACTTAGTTTCACCAATAATAAAGAAAAATATTACGATTTTTTTACGGGAGAAAAATCAATTCGAGATAAAATTTTCCAAATCTACTCTCCTACTTTGTACACTGCTTTTGAAAACGGATTAATAAATGACAATCAATTATCCAGCACTATTTTAGCAGATAATACTTTTATTAATCAGCTTTCTGGCGATAATCTTAAAACGTATAATACATATTTGCAGTCACTTATCAATAAAAATAGACAAACGCAAGATGTAATTATCTCTTCTTTTAATTATAATTTTATTTATAATGAAATAGGAAAAGTAGAATACGAAAACCCATTTTACTTTAATGGAAATGTAGAATTTGCAGGAAATATATTGGGATTATTAAGACCAAAATCTACTTCAGGAGAAGAATCTAAAATTTTCAACGTGCCGTTTTCTCAATTTATTAAATTTGATATAGATGTAAGAAAATATCTAAAATTCGGAGACAAAACATTGGCTTTCAGACAGTTTATAGGAATAGGAATACCTTATGGAAATTCTTCAGAAATGCCTTTCATGAGATCTTATTACAACGGCGGATCTAATGATATTCGAGCTTGGACAGCTTTTGGAGGTTTAGGTCCCGCAGATTCTCAATTAGATAAATCTGTAAGAACCTATTTAATGGATAATGTGAAATTGACAAGCAATATAGAATACAGAATCCCTTTAACAGACATGTATGAAGCTGCAATTTTCACAGATATTGGTAATATTTGGAATTTAAAAGGCAATAGTTTTGAAGATCAGTTTAAATTCAATAAATTTTTAAATCAAATGGGAGTTGGAAGTGGTTTTGGATTAAGAATAAATGTTGCCTATATTACATTAAGATTTGATTTAGCCTATAAAATTCACGATCCAAATTTACCATTAGGAGAAAGATGGCGTTTTACAAAAATTCAACCATTGAAACCAACGTTGAATTTTGCTTTTGGATATCCTTTTTAGGAAAAAATATTAAAATATATGACTGTCCGTAAATTGTACCAGATTTTTTTTGCCACGAATACACGAATAATTTATCATTATTTTGCTTGAAAATTATGAACGAATTTGTTTTAAATAGAGAACATTCGTGAATTAGTGGCAAAAAATAAAGCATTAGTCTAAAAACGGATAGTCATAATTAGTTAAATGTAATTTTTGTAATGTAGTGAAAACACTATTTTTTATAATTTAATCTGGAGAAAAACCTGTAATATAATAGAAAACAGCCAAATTTCTCGCTAAAAATTCCCGAAATTGGTTGCGGTAAAAGCTTTCTGGTTTATCAATTTCCTCTGCATTAAAACCTAAAGCATTCATTTGATTATTTCTTGCAAAAAACAAAGATCGAATATTATGAAAACCTTGTGTTACAATGATGACGTTCTTTCTTTTGTACACATCTTTGCATCGCAAAATACTTGCATGCGTATTAAAACCTTTGGGATCTTCTGTGATGATGTTTTCTGGAATTCCTTCTTGATAAACTAAAAAATTCTTCATAGCAGAAGGTTCATCGTAACCTTTGCTTTTTTCTCCACTTACGATGATGTTTTTTATTTTTCCGTGATGATAAAGCATTGCAACTGCATCCATTCTCGAAATATAATAAGGATTTGCAGCACCAGATTTCATTTTTGGGGAGGTTCCCAAAACCAAAGCAGTTTCTCTCGGCGGAATTTTCGATGCTTTATTATACATTCTTCCATCTGTAAGCGAAAAAACCCACATATTTGCTACAAACATTAGTAAAATTCCTAATTCTATGAGCAGTTTTATTTTTATAAAAAAATTTATTATTGCCTTCAAACTATATCAAAATTTAATTCTAAATTACTACTTTCTGCTCTTGCTACACATGGCAAAATAAATCCATTTTCCTCCTCATTTTCCGTGAGATATTCATTTTCAAATTGATCTACTTTCCCTTTTTCTAATTTACAAATACATGTTCCACAAATTCCAGATTTACAAGAATACGGAACATCAAATCCTAATTCTAGCAATTGCGAAAGTATACTTTCTTTATTATTTTTTAAAATTAATTGATGTTTTTTTAATTGATATTGAAAGTTAATATTAATATTTTCTACCAATTCAAAATGCTCTTCTCTTGGATAAATGGCTTCATTATAAGTTTCAAAAAGCTCAAAATGAATGTTTTTTTTTAGTATTCCGTGTGCATAGCAAGCATTTGCCAAAGATTTTATCATTTCACCTTTTCCACAAATTAGCACTTCATCTACTGCATCCCAAATTGTAGATTCTTCATCAGTATCATCTAAATGCAATATTTGATTGATGATTAATTCTAGTTTTTTTTCATCCAATCTTCCTTTCAAAAATACATTTTCAGGTTCATCTTTGCTATAGAAATAGTGAATTTGCAATCTATCAGAATAATTTTTCTGAAGTTCATCTAATTCATTTTTATAAGGCGTATTATCTATAAAAGAATTTCCATAAAACAAAAAAAATCTTGTTCTTGGTTCTGTAAATAGTATATTTTTTAGATGACTTAATATTGGTGTAATCCCAATTCCACTAGCAAAAGCAACAATAGTTCTGAATTCGTGAGGTTTTTCTTCAATCGTAAATCTACCTCTCGGAAAACTAACTTCTATAAAATCTCCAACATGATATTCCTCAAAAAGATAGGAAGTAGCAGAATTTTCATCGCCTATTTTTATACCTAAACTTATTTTTTTTTCATGCGGAGCTGCAGTTAAAGAAAAATCTTTAAACATGGTAATTCCTTTTTGTAAAAATTTTAAAGTCACATATTGTCCAGCTAAAAACAAATAATTTTTAGCAGAATTTTCAGGAATTTCAATTTCTAAAGTAAAAACGTTTTTGGTAAGTTGCTCCTTTTTAGTTATTTTTAACCTTTCAAATATAATGTTCTTTGGTTTGGGTATTTTTCTCTCCATAGATTTCTCAAATTTAATAAAAATTTTATGAAAAAAGTAATTTTAACACTTGCAGTTTTTACAATAATATTTTCTTGTGATAAAGAAAAAAAACAAACAGAAATTTCTCCTGATCAAGTAGAAAATACAGTATCAGATTCAACAAAAACTTCGACAGAAAATATAAAATTACCAGAACTTTCTACTGTAGAAATGGCAAACTATATTGCAGATAAGAAAAATGATACTTTATATGTTACCAATTTTTTCGCAACTTGGTGTGGCCCATGTATGAAAGAAATTCCTCATTTTATTGCTAAAAAAGACGAATTAAAAGATCAACCTGTGAAATTTACTTTTGTGAGCATAGATGCAAAAGAAGATTGGGACACAAAAGTGAAAGATTTTGCTGCAGAAAATAAATTAGAGAAAAATATTGTACTTCTTGATGGAGAAAAATTGGATGAAGCATTTTTCAAAAATAATTTTACAACTTGGGACGGAAGCGGAATTCCTTTTACCATCATCAAAAAAGGAAATAAAAGAGAAGAAATTTTCGGATTTACATCTGAAGAAACTTTGAATGAAAAAATAAATAATTTGAAATAAAAATTCGTTTTAAATTATAAAATTCATGTCGAAAAAATTTAAAACTCTTGTTTTTCTGTTAATTTTAGCGACAATTCTCTTGTTGATTGTAAATTTGAACACTGGTTTTTCAAAATTAAATTTCAACGATTTCTTTTCAAATTCAGAGCATTTTCAAATCGCACATTTTAGAATCAATAGGGTTTTAGCAATGATTTTGGTTGGTGTTTCCATTCCAACATCTGGTTTTTTGTTGCAAGAATATTTTCAAAATCCTTTGGCTGGTCCATCAGTTTTGGGAATTACTTCTGTAGCAAGTTTGGCAGTCGCTTTTTATATTTTTTTCTCTCAAGATTTGCAGCTTCCAGAATTTCTACAAAGTGGATTTCTAAGTATTTCTGCTTTCTTGGGAAGTACACTTTTAATGTTTGTTTTGCTAGCATTTTCGGGGAAATTTAAAGATAAAACCTATCTCATTATTTTCGGATTTTTAATCTCTGCTTTAGCTGGAGCTGTAGTTTCTATTCTTCAATTTTATGCTGATAATCAGAGTTTAAAAAATTATATTTTATGGAGTTTTGGTGCAAATAATCAGATAAATGATCAACAAATTTTTATTTTACTACTTTTAACAATTGTAGGATTGTTTTTCAGTTTCAAAAGTATAAAACCATTGATAGGAAATGCTTTAGGAAGCAATTATGCTCAAAGTTTTGGTGTGAATTTGACAGTATTAAAGTATTTCATAATCATTTCTTCATCACTTTTAGCATCATCTATTACTGCATTTCTTGGTCCAATTTTATTTGTTGGTATCGTAGTTCCACATTTTTGTAGAATGATTTGGAAACCAGCAGAACTTTGGCATCAATGGATTTTGAATATGATTTTAGGCGTATTAATCATGCAATTTTTCTCCATTATTTCAGAGATTTCACAATTTCCTTTAAATATCATCACTTCCCTATTCGGAATTCCCGTAATTTTGATGATGATTTTGAAGACCAATAAAGTTTAAAAAAATTGCATTGAAAAGAATAACTTTACAACTTTTAATAATTTTAAACATAGTTTTGTTTGTGATGAGTTTTGGCTTATTAGAATATTCAAAAATGTTTAGAATGAATCAAGAATTACATTGGATTTATTCATTTGGACATAACTGGTGGTTTATGGTTGCATTACCTTTTGCTTTTTGGGGTTCAATAATTTTAGCTGTGTATAGTTACTTTAAAAGAAAGGATGAAAAAATTTTATATATATTTTGTAGTATTATTCCAATGCTCCTATTTTTAATTCTGTTTGTATTGTAAATACCTCTCAAAAAAATGTTCCTAAAATTAAAAAATACAACAATCGGCTATCAAATTCCTTTAATAAAAGGCGTTGAAACCAGTTTGGATTTAGGCGAAATCTGTTTAATAATAGGAAATAATGGAACAGGAAAAACAACTTTAATTAAATCTATTTTAAAACAAATTCCATTGTTGAACGGTGAAATATTAATTAATAACACCAATATTTCTAAATTATCTAACAAAGAAATTGCGGAAAATATTGCCGTAGTTTTTTCAAAAGGAAACACACCGTCACAATTCACTGTTTTTCAATTGATTGCTTTGGGAAAATACATTTATTATCCTTATTATTTTCAATTAAATGAAACCGATATTGCAGAAGTAAATTCAATTATAGATCAACTTCAATTATCAGAGTTTAAAGATATAAATCTTGACAAATTATCTGATGGAAATCTTCAAAAAGCATTTATAGGAAGAGCTTTAGCACAGAATTCTCCTATCATTATTTTAGACGAACCAACAACACATTTAGATGAAAACAATAAAATAATTCTGCTTCAATTGTTACGAAATCTTGCCGAAAAACAGAACAAACTCATCTTATTTTCTTCACATGATTGGCGTTTGGCAAAAGAATTTGCAGATAAAATTTGGTATGTAAAAGATGGGAATATTCAAGCAGGAATTGCCGAAGATATTATCATTAATAATACTGAATTAGCAAGTCCAAACCTATTTAAAATTCACGAAAATTTTGTTCCTCCAAAAATTGAAGCTCCAGAATTATTGAAAGAACTACTCTACTCTTTCCTTCAAAAAAATTACCAAAAAAATCTATCTAATATTTCTATTGTTTGGGATGATAAGGTTTGGCGTATTTCTTATAATGAAATTCACGAAACAGCTCAAAATTTTGATGATATTTCTACTATATTATCACATGTTTAGCAATTATTGAATCTAAAGTTTACTTTTCACCCTTTTATCGCCATTTTATTATGCTATTCATATATTTTATATAGCTGAAAATCAATGTTTTAAAAAATATATGATTTAAAAAGTACTATGCATGCATAATATTTATTAACTTTGATATTACAGAAACAAAACAAATAATGAAAAAAGATAAAAATGATAAGCTAGAAATAGATTTGATTTTAAAATCAACTTGGCTTTCTGTTTCCAAAAT
>CAXYUO010000152.1:0-6467 GCA_964292185.1 uncultured Frigoriflavimonas sp. | reverse complement strand
GACATCAAAAAAGAGCCTACGACAAGGCAAGATACTATCAAAATGAATAACTTGGTAAAGTAGAAGTATAAATTAATTTTTTTTAAATTTTTTCAGATCTTTCAAGAATGATTCAACATTTTTAATAAAATTTTGATCTTTACTCTCCTCTCCAATAGTTTTTATAATTGTATTATTTTCAAAATAATATCGGTTTTCTGAAATCAATTTTGGATTTTTTAAATATTCGTTTTTACCTTGAGTTTGGTATTTCTTTTCTAAAACGAAGATGAGATTGTTTTTATTAAAATAATATTCAATGGTTACATTTTGGTAAGAAATTCCTGCAAAATGCACCATTTTTTTTAATTTATTATTTTTATAGTAGGCTGTTAAACTTTGTCCATTATCTAAAACTTCATTTTTTTCATTAACAAAATAATCATTTGGAATTTCTATAACACTATATACTTTTTCTCGATTAATTTCGGAAACAGTATTTTTTATGAATTTTAAATCTTGTGCAGATGTCAAAATTGAAAGAAATAGAATTGTAAATAAAATATAATTTTTCATATGTAGATATTTATTTTTTTAAAGGTCATATGGTATCACATAATCTTCATTTCTGATTGTTTGCAAGATTTGTAAATGGCGATTTCATAGTTTAAAAATAACGTTAAAATTTATAATCAAATATAAAAAAGGAGACGCCGAAACTTCTCTTTTAAATTTTCATCAAATTGAATATTATTTTTTAATAATTTTCACTGATTTATTTACGTTTTCATCTCCAGAAACAGTGATAAAATAATTTCCCGAAGAAAGATTAGAAATATTAATTTCATCCCCGTTTAATTTCTTTTCAGCTACTAATTTACCATCAACACTATAAATTTTAACAATTGGTTTTTTTTGTTGCAAACCCTTAAATTTTACAACATCCGAAGTTGGATTTGGGTAAACTAAAAGTTCATTTGTTTTTGTAATATCTACACTATTTAAGAAAGCTAAAGTTTGAGCGACCGCACTATTAGAAGTTTCATTTATATTAGCAATTGGTGCAGAAACTGTGGAATTATTTGTTGTAAACAAGGGATATCTAAGTGCATTATCATAATAAGAATAAATTGTACTATTAATTGTTCCAATTTGAACGAAGAAGGTTGCGTCTAAATACAAAATATAATTTTGAACTGTTTTCAACCTCAGTGCATTGGTAGAAGTCATACCTATAACCAATGTTCCACTTGCATCTGCAGTTGTGGTAATATTACCTTTAACGTAAACAGTAGTACCGTTAAATGTTCCTGTTCCTGTTGCTAAATCTGTGTAGGTTTGGTTGTAAACAGTTGGAAATTGTATAAATTTAGCATTGTTCGTGAAGTTTAATGTACCTCCGCTAATTGTTGCACCAGTAATTTGTAAATCTGTGGTAGAAGTTTTATAGTAAATATTGTTTCCATTACCATCAGAATATTTGATGTTTGTACCAGGATAAGTAGTTACTTCTGCCGCAGATGGAGCTGTAACGGAAGTAGTAATAGCATTGCTTGGTACAAGACTGCCATTATTAAAAGTTGCTCCACTTCCCGTTGCAGAATTGTCTGGAGTTCCAGTTAGATTTACTTGATTTACTGTATTTCCTACAATATAATCATTTGCCGCTTTAGTAATAGTTATTTGCGCAAAAGACCATTGAGTTATAACTATAATTGTAAAAATATAGATTTTTTTCATTTTAAATTTTTATTAAAATTACAAAATAATTGTGAATATAGAATAGAATTAAATAAACTAAATTATTATACAAAAAAAAGAGAAGCCGAAACTTCTCTTTAAATTAATTATCTAAATTTTATCTTGAAACTCTTGAAATATAATCACTTAATTCATTTTTTGAACTTGAAAAACTAAGAGCTTCATATACATTATAAAAATTCTGTTGATCTACACATTTTGTATAAAGTGATTTTGCAACTTGAAGTTTTCCATCATCGAAACTCATCGTTTTTACCAAAGCATAGATTTGTTGAGATGAAAAATTATAATTTCTTGTAGTTGCAGCAATCATTTGAATTTTATCTTTATCAAAACTCGCATTTTTCTTAATTGCTTTCAATAAATTATTAAAATCAAAATTGTTCATTACATTTCCGTAATAGTTTCCGTTGTATCCAGAATTTCCGTTATAGTTTCCATTTTGGTTTCCGTAAGGATTGTTCCAAACATCGTCCCATTCGTTGATTCCGTAAGATTGATTTTGTACTGGATAATTCCCAAGCAAATACAATCCGTAATCTGAAAAGAAATCTAAAACCAATCTGCTGTTATTTTTCACATTAATTCTTGTTCTATACAACAAGTAATTATTTTCATAAATTGATATTTGAGTTGTACCAGCTCTCAAATCAAAAAATCTAAATTTCCCTGAAGAATTACTCATGTATTGATCGCCAATTTCGACAGAAAAGTTTCCATTTTCCGGAATTCTCAAAAATACTTCAGAATTTCCAATATTGTAATTCCATCGATAATTCGAATTTCCAATCGGTTTTTTATTATTGTTTTGGTTAGGTTTTCTGTAATTAGAATTGTCTAAAACTTGATCATTGCTTCTTCCAGAGTTGTCGTTTCTCTGCGTTTGCGTTCCAGTAATTCTTTCAGAATTTACGGTTCTTTGGGTTTGCATTTCGGTAGATTTTGCTTCATTTTTTAGAAGTTCTCCAGATTTTCCTGCTTCTTGTGCAAAAATGCTCATGCTAAATAATAACAAACAAGTAGTAAAGATATTTTTCATTTTTTTAATTTTAAAGGGTTATATCTTTCATTATTCTACAAGCGTGCCAAAATTGATACGAAATTCATTTATTTTAATAAAATTAACGAATCATTGAAATATTTGTAATTATCTGTAAAATACATTTAACTATTTTTAAAATGTTTAATCAAAGCAAGCGCACAAGATTTGTCATTCTGGAGGAATCTCAGCGTTTAGATTCCTCCGGAATGACAAAATGATGCTTGACTTTTGTTTGTATTGTTCTGTATAGAATAAATACTTTCTCTTAATTCACATAATTATTGCAGCACTTTTGGAACGCAATATTTAGCAGCCCGACCTGAGTGGAGCTCATTTTTTTAATCCTTCAAGGTTTTAAAAACCTTGAAGGATTGGAAAAAATAGCGGGAACGGAGGGCGGAAATAGCTGCCCAAAAAAGCATAAAAAAAGAGAAGCCGAAACTTCTCTTAATAATAAGAATACAATACGCATTCTACTTTTTACATTCTACTTTTGCCTTTTTACTTTTGCCTTTTTACTTCTAAAAATGCAACGCAATCTTCCCAGTCGCATCCAAAGCAGCTTCTTTTATGCCTTCTGCAAAAGTTGGATGTGCATGAGACATTCTGGAAATATCTTCTGCACTTGCTCTGTATTCCATGGCTACAACCGCTTCTGCGATAAGACCTGCAGCTCTCGCTCCGATCATGTGAACGCCTAAAACTTCATCCGTTTTTTCGTCTGCAATAATTTTGATAAAACCATCTATATCGCCTGAAGCACGGCTTCTTCCCAAAGCACGCATCGGGAAATTTCCTACTTTTATTGCAACTCCTTCTGCTTTCAAATGCTTTTCAGTTTTGCCAACTGCTGCAACTTCTGGTCAAGTATAAACCACACTTGGAATTAAATTATAATCGATATGAGGTTTTTGTCCTGCCAATTGTTCTGCTACCAAAACACCTTCTTCAGAAGCTTTGTGAGCCAACATTGCACCTGCAACTACATCTCCGATTGCGTAAATATTAGCAACATTGGTTTGTAAATGTGCATTCACTTTCACTTTTCCTCTTTCGTCTAATTCTACGCCTGCTTATACTACGGAAAGTCCTTCTGTGTAGGGTTTTCTACCAACTGCAACCAATACATAATCGCCTTCTAAAACAACTTCTTCGCCTTTCTTATCTTTTGCCGTCACTTTCACAGAATCTCCGTTTCTTTCTACAGATTGAACGCCAGTTGAAAGGTTGAACTTCATACCTTGTTTGCGTAAAACTTTGTGTAATTCTTTGGATAAAGAACCGTCCATTGTTGGAATAATTTTATCTAAATATTCTACAACCGTAACTTCTGAACCTAATCTTTTGTAAACTGAACCCAATTCCAAACCGATAACTCCACCACCAATAACGATCATGTGTTTCGGAATTTCTTTTAATTCTAAAGCTTCCGTAGAAGTGATGATTCTCTCTTTATCTAAAATAATAAAAGGCAGCGAACTCGGTTTAGAACCCGTTGCAATAATGGTATATTTAGAATCAATAGTTTCTGTAGAACCATCATTTTTAGTTACTTTTATTTGAGTTGCAGATTCAAAACTTCCTATCCCTTCGAAAACGGTGATTTTGTTTTTATCCATCAAATACGTGATGCCTTTTGTAGTTTGATCTACCACTTCATTTTTGCGAGCAATCATTCTTGCCAAATCTGCTTTTGGCTCATTGATGATGATTCCGTGATCTGCAAAATTGTGTGCAGCATTGTGAAAATGTTCCGAAGAATCTAAAAGCGCCTTACTCGGAATACAACCCACATTAAGGCAAGTACCGCCCATTGTTGGATATTTCTCTATAATTGCAGTTTTGAAACCCAATTGCGCACATCTAATTGCCGCAACATAACCACCTGGACCAGAACCGATAACGGTAACATCAAATTGACTCATATGTATCTTTTTATGATTTTATTAAAAGTAGTACAAATTTACGAAATATTTTCGCTTTGAAAGGTGTAGATTTGTATTTTTCGTTATTGTGAGGAACTTACGATTCGTCATTGCGAGGAACAACGCAATCTATCGGTAGTCATTGCTAGGAATGAGGAACGAATGACGTGGCAATCCGTTGAATTTTTTACCAATATTTTTTAGAAGCCGGGAACCTGCTTTCCGCTGTATCTTTTTTGCTTGAAAATTCTTTTATAAAAAGAGAAATTAGAGAAAGCAAAAAAGGATGCCGCTTCAATCAGGGCTATGAGATTGGGATTTGAAAGGAAATTTTAGTCTAAAAATTATTAGGATATTCTGTTAAAAAACGAAATTATAAACAACGAAATAAATTTGTAAATTTGTAAAAATGAACCAGAAAAAACTTTATATCATTGCAGGTTGCAACGGAGCAGGTAAAACAACTGCATCATTCACTATTTTACCCGAAATTTTGGATTGTAAAGAGTTTGTAAATGCCAACTATTAGCAGACAAACAAGCAGATGGAGTATTAAATATTGTAAATCAAGAAAAGTATCAACTTTTAAAAAATTATTATGACAACAATTGAAATTCAAATAGAAGAAAAAACTAAAATTCTAAAAGGACTTGAAAAAGTTTATGAAAAATTGTTAATCTTCAAGAAATCTAAAAACAGTGAACTCGTTGTCTTACGAGATAATAAAATTGTGAAAATCAAACCTGAATAACAGAGTTTATTTCTATCGTCCATGCGAGGAATTTGTCCTTTGTCATTGCGAGGAACAGCCTGTCCCGAAACTTCGGGGAAGCAATCCCAGAATTAAATTGCTAATAATTCTGAGGAGCCGGGAATCTGCTTTCCTCTATATCTTTTTTGCTTGAAAATTCATTTATTAAAAGAAAAATTATAGAGATGCAAAAAAGGATGCCGCTTCAATCAGGGCTATGAGACTGGGATTTGAATTGAAATTTCACTAAGTAAAAGAATTTAATATTTTAGTTTGTTTCATTTTAAAACAGATGCAATTGAAGCAGTTTGTTGTGAAAGTTTGTACATTTGACTTACGAAGAAAATATTTACTAAATATGCACATTAAAAAGGGAAATTGGAAAATTGATATAAGAACATTTATAAATTTAGAATGGCATGGATTGTTTCCAAAATTAATTGTACATGAAAAATTTGAAAATATAATAAAGTGGACTTTACGAATACTAGCAGCTGTTGGTATTGCTACTTCTTTTATCACTTTATCATATAAGATAGGTATTATGGTATCAATTATACTTTTTTTAATTGAGCAATTCTTAGAAAGAACAATCTTTGAATATACCTTATTTTACATCCAACCAATCCCCGATTTTGATATAGAATACGAACGATGGATGACTACCGGATATTTTTTATTGCATGATAAAAAATATTTGGCAGTAGGTCATTTAAATCATATTGGACCTGCGTATGACAACAAAGAATATGCTCATAAATTTTTCAGCTATATCAGAAGCTGGAATAATAATTTAGATCATGATCAAGCGAATAATATAAATATATCCATTATATTAGAAGATGAAAAATACTATACAATGTATTTTTATCCGAATCAGAATAAAGAAGAAATAAATCATTTTTTCTCTAAATACAAGGATGAATTAGCATTAAAGAAATATGGAAAAAGACAACAGGAGTTGGTTTTGCAGCTAATTTTTTATCATAAAAATCTTGAACAAGGATTA
>CAXYUO010000151.1:0-6490 GCA_964292185.1 uncultured Frigoriflavimonas sp. | reverse complement strand
ATCAGTCAATTAGAACCAAAAGCGATATGGAAAAATTTTTCTGCATTAAATTCTGTTCCGAGACCTTCTAAAAAAGAAGAAAAAGTAATTGCTTTTATAAAAAAATTCGGGGAAGATCTTGGTTTAGAAACAAAAGTAGATGAAGTAGGAAATGTAATCATAAAAAAACCAGCAACCGCAGGAATGGAAGATAGAAAATCCATTGTTCTGCAATCTCATTTAGATATGGTTTGCCAAAAAAATAACGATGTAAATTTCGATTTTGATACACAAGGTATTCAAATGGAAGTTGATGGAGATTGGGTGAGAGCAAAAGGAACAACTCTTGGTGCAGATAATGGTTTGGGAGTTGCAACAATTATGAGTATTTTGGAAAGTAATGAAATTGTACATCCAGCTCTAGAAGCACTTTTCACCATAGATGAAGAAACAGGAATGACGGGTGCAAAAGGTTTAAAACCTGGGCAATTGGAAGGGCAAATTTTATTAAATCTAGATACAGAAGAAGATGATGAAATTGATATTGGATGTGCAGGTGGTGTAGATATTACAGCATCTAAAACCTATGAAACTGCCGAAATTCAAGGAAATGTTTTGAAAATTGAAATAAAAGGTTTGCAAGGTGGACATTCTGGAATGGATATTATCAAAGGATTAGGAAATGCCAATGTATTACTTGGTAGATTGCTTTATTCTGGGGTAGAAAATCAAGATTTACAATTAATTTCTGTAGATGGAGGTGGTCTTAGAAATGCAATTCCGAGAGAAGCTTTTGCTATTTTTTCTGTTAAAAATGCTACAAAATTTATAGAAAATACTACATTTCTTAAAAACGAAATTTTAGAAGAATACGAATCTTTAGAAAAACAGTTAACTATTTCTATTGAAAACTTTAGTTCAACTGAAAGTGCAATTTCTGTACAAGATTCTCGAAAAGTGATTTTAGCTTGGAGAGCTGCACACAATGGAGTTTATAGAATGAGTCCGGAAGTAGAAAATTTGGTAGAAACATCTAACAATATTGCAAGAATTATCCTAAAAAATGGAGATTTACAAATTAAAAATCTTACCAGATCTTCTGTAGAATCTAGCAAAGGTGCACTTGCTGCACAGCTGAAATCTACTTTTGAATTGGCTGAAATGAGTGTGAATTTTGCAGGATCTTATCCTGGTTGGAAACCAAAACCGGGTTCTGAAATTGTAACCATCATGTCTAAAATCTATGAACAAAAATTTGGAGAAAAAGCCGCAGTAGTTGCTTGTCACGCAGGTTTAGAATGTGGAATTATCGGCGCGAATTATCCAGATATGGAAATGGTAAGTTTCGGACCTACGATAAAAGGAGCACATTCTCCTGATGAAAGAGCGTGTATTTCTTCTGCCCAGAAATTTTGGAGTTTTCTATTAGATATTTTGAAAGAAATACCTATGAAGACAACTTAAATTTTGTCTCGCAGATGTTGCAAATATCGAAGATAAGAATTGTTATAAAATATGCTTAACACCAATTATAAATTTAAAAAAAGTTCGATTTATTTTATCATTAAGTCATTAAGATTCATTAAGTCTTAATTATATTATTGCCTTAATGTTTTATATCTAAATACTTTTTTCTTTTAAGGCTGTTAACAAAAATAAGTAATAAATTTTGCGAGCTTTAGACAAAAAAAATCCCGCAAACAAGCGGGTTTTTTTTAATTTTTATTACAGATTAGAATTTTCCTCTGTGTCGCATTTGCGGATTATGCATGTGTTTTTGCATGGTTGGCATTTTCAATTGGTCTTTCATTTGTTTTATTTGATCTGTCATCATTCCAGCTGTGTCTAGTTTTTTTGCTTCTTCAAGCAATCTTTGTCCTTCTTGTCTTTTTCCTTTTGAGATTGCTCCAGCTGCAAGATTCAATGTTGCCATAGCTCTATCTTGTTTCATGTTTAAGCCGTATTCCAAGGCTTTTTTCATGTACGGTTCTACTTTTGTTGGGCTATCTTGTGCAAATGTTAAACCTTTTAAATAATGGAAATATCCGTATTGTGATTTATGCAATTGGCTTTCAAAATTAGTAACTTGATTCAACCAATGGCTTGCTTTTTCCATGTTTTGTTTTCTAAGAAACCAAAAAGAAAGTAGAATCAATTCATTTTTAAAGAATAAAAATATAGGAAATGCTGAAAGAAAGAAAACTACAATTCCCCAACCAATTTCTCTGGTGAAAAACATCATGTAGATTCCTAAACCAATAAGTAAAGCTGCAACTGCTAATTTTATATATTTATTCATAATTTTTTTTTAATTTGGTGCAAAGATAAGCATTTTAGAGAAATTTATGGCAATGGAACAATCCTTTCGTAAGTAAGAAAAGAAAAATCGAATGCATTTTTTTCGTCTGCAATATGATTGGTTTCTTCTGTTTTTTTCCAAATTTTAAGATCTATTTTTGGGAAATAAGTATCTGCTTCTTTTTCCACGTTTACCATTGTAACTTCTAGTATATCAGCATTATCCATAGTTTGATCATAAATACTACCACCACCAATTATGAAAATATTTTCATCAATTTTTTTCGCAAATTTCAGAGCTTCTTTTATAGTTCCTACTATCAAAATACCTTCTTCAAACCAATCTTTCTTTTTAGAAATAACAATGTTTGTACGGTTTGGCAAAGGTTTTCCTATGCTTTCGTAGGTTTTTCTTCCCATAATTATTGGGTGATTGCTTGTTAAATCTTTGAAATGTTTTAGATCTTTTGGGAGATGCCAAAGCAATTGATTTTGGAAACCAATTTCGTTGTTTTTTCCCATTGCTACTACAATTGTTGTCATAGAAAATTATTTAATGCAAAAATAAGATTAAATTTATTGAAGCTATCAAAAAACGGTATTAAAAAATATAAAAAGGTGAATCGAATTATTTTAAACTATTTTTTTCAGTACATGACAAAAAATAAAATTTTCAACCAACAGATTATCAAAATATTATGTTTTTAACTACAAATCGAAGATTGACTGATTCATTTAAAGTTCTGATTATAAGTTAAATGTAATTTTTATTATTTAGTGAACTATTTTTAGATTCTATATGCATTTACAAATAAATAATTCTTAATTTGTATTTTTTAATCCAGTACATGACAAAAGTTGCAACTTGTTTAAAATCAAAACTTTAATCGTATGTATTAAATTTTTACCGTAAAAATTACAAAAGATTACTTTGAAAATAAGTAAATTCAAAAGATAATAAAAGCTAACACCACTCTTTTTTGTCAACTTTTGAATTGCGAATTTATTTTTAGTTTATATTTATTTTTAAACACATAAGTTTTGACTTTTTTTCGGTTTTAAAAAATTGTATTTAAGTGAGTTACGATTTTTGTTATTTAATAAAATTTTTTAATTTTAGTAGTTTATTAAACGTAATTTTTAAAATAGATTAATATGAAAAATAAAGGCTGCCTTAGTGCAGGAACTATAGGAATTGCACTATTGTTAATAGTTGCGACCGTTATGTTTTGGGGATTTAGAGCTTATAAAGAATTGGTATCTGGAAATAATGAAGTTCAAAAATCTTGGTCGAATGTAGAAATGGTTTTTCAAAAAAGAACCAACCTAATTCCTGCGTTAGAAAATACGGTAAAGTCTTATTCAAAATTTGAGCAAAAAACATTATCTCAAGTTATTGATGCAAGATCTAAAGCTACCGCTATAAATATAGATCCTTCTAAAATGACGGAACAAGATTTGGCAAAATTTCAAGCTGTACAAGGAGGATTAACTCTAGCTTTAAGCAGATTGATTCTTGATGTGAAAAAATATCCAGAATTGAAATCTGACCAACAATTTCTATATTTTCAAAGCGAAAATACTGCCATAGAAATTAGTATACGTACAGAAAAGCAGCATTTCAATGATGCAACACAAGATTATAATACTATTTTAAAAACTTTTCCGAATAATATATTGGCATATTTTATCAATTTTTTGGAAAAACCATATTTCAAAGCAGTTCAATAATCTGAAAAAACTTCTGAAGAATTTAAATTTTTAGTATTTTTTTTACCAATACAGAAAAAGCATCTCTTGAAAATGCTATGCAAATTGCGAAAAATCTTTCTACGGGAGAAATAAGAATTCATATAGATTCTAATTCTGAACATCATATTGCAGACATGGCTTTTGAAGTTTTCAAAACGCTTTGCAAAGATAAAACCGTAGAAAAAAACGCCGTGCTTTTTCATGTGAATTTCGAACAAAAATACCTTACCATTATTGGTAATGAAGGTATAAACAGATGCGTGCATCAAAATTTTTGGGACGAAATGCATGATTACATCACATCAGAATTTGCCAAAAGAAATTATTACAATGCTTTGAGAAATTCTGTATTGAAAACTGGAGAAGAATTGAAAAATCATTTTCCTATTAATGGAGAAAATCCAAATGAATTACCTAATGAGATTACTTTCTTTTAAATTATTTTCTTTATTTCTACTATTGTGCTTCCAAATTTTGGTAGCACAATATGCTGTACCTGAAAAAACCAAAGGTTTTATACCCTGTTTATGACGAAGTTGGCTTGCTAAATGCGTCTGAAAAACAACTATTGAACGATAAACTTATCAAATTTTCTGATTTTACAACTACAGAAATAGTTATCATAAAATCTACCAACGGACAAGATGTAAATTTTCTTGCAACACAATTTGGAGAAAAATGGGGAATTGGGCAAAAAGCAACAGACAACGGTTTTGTATTTTTTATTGCAACGGAAGACAGAACAATGTCGATTTAGCAAGGTAGAAACGTGGAACTATACCTTACAGCTTCTGTTGCTGGGCAAATTTTAGATTATATTGTTACGCCAAATTTCAAACAAGGACTTTGGTATGAAGGCACCAATCGTTGAACAGAAGCGATAATGGAATCTGTGCAAGGAAAATTTCAACCGAATACTAATACCAAACACAATTATATTATAGTTTAATTTGCGAGGTTGGTTTTTTTTGGCATATTTGGACTATATAATAAATATGGTTATGGCTTTACCAAAACTTTTCATCATCAAAGAATCTGAAAAAGAAATTAAGAATCTGCTTAAAAATCCTATCCCTTTTATTGCCCAAAGACTCCGTGTTTTGCTCATTTGTAAAAAAAATGAAAGCACCAGGATTTCTAAAAAACAACTTGCGCTGTTGGCAGGAGTAGATCCAAATAGTGTTCAGCGATGGAGAACTTTGTATATAAATTCTGGAATCGAAGGGCTAATGGAACATCAAAAATTGGTTTTAAACCCTCGGTTTTTACAGAAACTGAACACCAACTTTTAGAAGAAAAACTGAACAATCCTGAAAACGGTTTACAAGGTTATGTAGAACTTAAAGAATGGCTTGAAAAAGAGGTTGGTAAGAGATTTAATTACAATACTTTGCTTTTTTATTGCATCAGAAATTTTAAATCCAGTGTGAAAGTGGCGCGGAAATACCATACAAAAAAAGACGAAAATGCAGTAAATACTTTAAAAAAAAATTAGGTAAAATCTGCCAAGAAATAGCACTCAAAGCGGTTGGAAGTTTCGATTCCGTTAATTTATTTTTTGCCTACGCCGAACCACTTCGCTAGGTTTCAAGACGAGTCTCGTTTTGGACTCTTCACAAGAAATGGAAAATCCCTTACCGCTGTAAATGTAAAGCCCAAGTGCAAGTTCCATCAGATTTTTAAATCTACATGGCTTTTTGGAGCATATTCACCGATTAATGGGGGTCATTTTGATTTAATACTTCCGCATTGCAACGCAGATAATTTTCAATTATTTTTGGATGAAATGTCAAAAGAAAAACCGACAGAACTTAAAATTATGGTTTTGGATAATGGTGCATACCACAAAGCCAAAAAATTAATTATTACTGATAATATTGTTCTAATTATTCTGCCACCTTATTCTCCAGAACTTAATCCATCAGAAAATATTTGGGCAAAATATAAACGTGCATTTACAAATAAGTGGTTTTCAAATTTGGAACAGGTTGAAGATTCTATTAGCAACCAAGTTGTTACAATTACCCAAAAAGAAGTAATGAGTATTTGTGGTTTTCCATACGTTTTCTCTAATCAAATTTGGACTATTTAATTTTAGTGTTTGGTTTAAACAAGCAAACGAAACGCCTATAAAACTTTAATAATGACAATACAGAAATCCAACCAGCCGAGATCAATCGGTTCAAAAAATTTTTTCGTGAAGTTGCCAAAACTTTCATGACAAAAACGCATGACAAATCCATGCTTGCCTTTTTGTACGGTTGCGGACTTTTTTATTCCCAAAAAAGAAATATAGAACGCATAACAGAAATTGTATCAGACACACAATACTCTCAAATACAACATTTTATAAGCGAATCTCCTTGAAGCTACCAAAGTATTTTTGATGAAGTAAGCATTCAAACTACCTCCATTTTTAATGAAATAAAAAAGGAAACAAACGAAAAAATTGGCTTATTAA
>CAXYUO010000150.1:0-6500 GCA_964292185.1 uncultured Frigoriflavimonas sp. | reverse complement strand
CATACAAAATGAACCTAAATCAAAATACCGTAAAACCACAAGAAGCCATCCAAAAAGCGCAGCAAATTGCGATGGAATTTGGTAATCAACAAATAGAACCTCAACATTTATTGGAAGGAATTTTCCAAATAGAGGAGAGTGTTTCTGAATTTTTATTGAAGAAGTCGGAAGCAGAATTAAATTTAGTTCGAGAAAGAAACCGAGAAGCTATAGAAAAACTCCCAAAAGTAGAAGGTGGAAACATTTATCTCTCCCAATCTGCAAATAAAGTTTTGCTGGATGCACCAAATGTTGCAAAAAAAATGGGCGATGAATTTGTAACCATCGAACATCTTTGGCTTTCTTTATTAGATGTAAATTCTGATGTTTCCAAGATTTTGAAAGACATGGGAATTACGAAAAAAGGTCTGGAAATGGCAATTAAAGAACTTAGAAAAGGATCAAAAGCCACTTCTGCAAGTTCCGAAGAAACCTACCAAAGTTTAAATAAATACGCCAAAAACTTCAATGAATTAGCCGCTGCAGGAAAATTAGATCCTGTAATCGGAAGAGATGAAGAAATCCGTAGAGTCTTGCAAATTCTTTCCAGAAGAACGAAAAATAATCCGATTTTAATTGGCGAACCGGGAGTTGGTAAAACAGCGATTGCAGAAGGAATTGCACATCGAATTATTTCCGGCGATATTCCCGAAAATTTGCAAGATAAAACCTTGTATTCTTTGGATATGGGAGCATTAATTGCAGGTGCAAAATACAAAGGCGAGTTTGAAGAACGCCTGAAATCCGTGATAAATGAAGTTACAAAATCAGACGGACAAATTATTTTATTCATCGATGAAATCCATACATTGGTTGGAGCAGGAGGTGGAGAAGGTGCGATGGATGCTGCAAATATTTTGAAACCTGCTTTGGCAAGAGGAGAACTTCGGGCAATTGGTGCAACCACTTTGAACGAATATCAAAAATATTTTGAAAAAGACAAAGCATTAGAAAGACGTTTCCAGAAAGTGATGGTGGAAGAACCTGATACGGAATCTGCAATTTCAATTCTTCGTGGAATTAAAGATAAATATGAAGCGCACCACAAAGTCCGTATCAAAGATGAAGCAATCATTGCAGCGGTAGAGCAATCTCAACGCTATATTTCAGATCGATTTTTACCAGATAAAGCCATTGATTTAATTGATGAAGCTTCTGCAAAATTGAGAATGGAAATCAATTCTAAACCAGAAGAACTCGATGTTTTGGATAGAAAACTCATGCAAATGGAAATTGAATTGGCGGCAATTTCAAGAGAAGGAAATGATATAAAAGTGGGTCATTTAAAAGAAGATATTTCTAAAATTTCTGAACAGCGCAATGAAATCAATGCAAAATGGTTGAAAGAAAAACAGAAATCTGAAGATTTAACTTCCATTAAAAATGAAATTGAAGCGTTGAAATTGGAAGCCGAAAGAGAATCCAGAGCAGGAAATTACGCGAAAGTTGCCGAAATTCAATATGGAAAAATAAAAGAGAAAGAAGACGATTTGCAGAAACTGGAATTGGAAATGCAAAACCATCAAAATGAACTCATAAAAGAAGAAGTAACTGCAGATGACATTTCTGAAGTCATTTCGAAATGGACGGGAATTCCGGTTACCAAATTGATTCAATCTGAAAGAGAAAAACTCCTGCATTTGGAAGATGAATTGCACAAAAGAGTAGTCGGACAAGAAGAGGCCATAGAATCTGTTGCAGATGCAATTCGTAGAAACAGAGCAGGTTTGAACGATGAAAAAAAACCAATCGGATCGTTTTTATTTCTCGGAACAACTGGAGTTGGAAAAACAGAATTGGCAAAAGCTTTGGCAGAATTTCTCTTTGATGATGAAAATAATATGACCAGAATCGACATGAGCGAATACCAAGAACGGCATTCTGTGTCGCGATTAGTTGGAGCTCCTCCAGGATATGTGGGTTATGATGAAGGTGGACAATTAACGGAAGCAGTTCGCAGAAGACCTTATTCCGTGGTGCTTTTAGACGAAATTGAAAAAGCGCATCCCGATGTTTTTAATACGCTTTTGCAGGTTTTGGATGATGGAAGATTGACGGATAATAAAGGTAGAGTGGTGAATTTTAAAAATTCAATTATCATCATGACTTCCAATTTGGGTTCGCACATCATTCAGGAGAATTTTGAAAAAATTACCGATGATAATGTAGAAGATATTGTGGACAAAACGAAAGAGGAAGTTTTTGCATTATTAAAACAAACTTTGCGTCCAGAATTTTTAAATAGAATAGATGAAACGGTACTTTTCCAACCATTAAATAGAAAAGAAATAGGCAAAATTGTGCATTTTCAATTGCGTGGTTTTAATGAAATGTTGGCAAAAAGAGGCATTATAATGACGGCAACTGAAGATGCTATAAAATACATTACCAACAAAGGATTCGACCCAAGTTTCGGAGCAAGACCATTGAAAAGAGTGCTTCAACAGGAAGTTTTGAATAAATTATCCAAAGAAATCCTTGCCGGAAATGTGAATGATGGCGATAGAATAACTCTCGATTATTTTGATGAAAGTGGGCTGGTTTTTCGGACGATAGAATAATATTTTTGAACGCAGAATTAGCTTAAAAAAATCCGTCTTGAAATATTTCAAGGCGGATTTCTTTCTTTTACAAAAATATTTTAGACTAATTAATAATTTTGTTTGGTATTATACCAATTATGAATATAAAATAGTTTGTTTTACCATTAAGACATTAAGATTCATTAAGACTTAATTTACTTAATGCCTTAATGGTTTTTTTATAGTTAAGCTTTCTAACTTAAAGGCTAATTAATAAATATAGATGGTATTATTTACTGCTTTTTCTTCTATTATCTTTTTTGCAAAGCATCATCAGATTGTCTTCTTCTGTTTTTCCACCATCTTTCCACGGGATGATGTGGTCTCCTTCCATTTCTTCAAAGAGGAAATGTTCTCCGCACGTTGGGCATATTCCCTCTTGTTTTTGGTAGGCTTTGCGTTTTGTTTTGGTATCAAATGCTCGCAAATCCAAATATCTTTCGTCGCCTGTTAGCACATATGGGTAGATTCCTTTTTCCGTTTTCACTTCGCCATCTTCCACCAGTTCTGCTATTTTCGCTTCTATATCATCGGTATTTAGTACTGCATCTTTATACACATCATACCAAGTTCCCCAATCCAGACCTTTCATGCTGCTGCGGTATTTTTTGAAGGTGTTTCTTTGCCACGTGATGATGGCTTCAAAATATTGCTTAAGTGCATTGGCATTGGCATCATGCTGATGCTCGCTCATGTATTTCTCTATACTGTTTTTAGAAATCCAGCGGAGTGTGGTCTCCAGATAGTCTTGCCGCTTTGCACTGCCAGATAGCAGATCATGACCACGATTGAATGCTGGACCATTATTTTTACTAAAGTATTTCTTCGCATCCGTCAGCCAAGTTCCAGCGTAGGTGGCATTCAGCAATTCTTGGTTGGTAAGCACGGCACCTGCAATATTGATAGTGCGAAACCATTCTAGCTTTTCTGTACCCGTACCCTCGCAGATGTAGACGAGCAACTCATAATCCAGAATTTTTTCTTGCACATCATCTTGCAGATTGCTAAATTTTAGCAGATCATTGTTTAGACGCACAGAAAATTCTTTATTCACATATTGGCAAATAGAGATGGTGCGCTGTTGCCCATCTATTATTTCATAAGTGCCATCTTCTCGCACTGCCCAATACATAATATTCAGCGGATAGCCCTTCACCAGAGTATCTATTACCAATGCACGCTGCTTATCATCATATACAAACTCTCTTTGGAAAGGTGGTCTCACATCCAGCAAACCACCGAAGGCTACCACTCCATCGTCTTGGCTATCTGTGTAGCCTGCCGTAAGCTCCCGAACCGTTATTTTTCTTAATGTAATTTCCATTTATTGTAGTTTTTTGTTTTTAATTAGAATCCTTGCATATATTTCTCTTTCATTTATACTGAATCTCCTCCCATAATAAGGATTGTCTTCAATATATCTGTCAATTCCTAATATAATAAACTGCTCTGGATTAAATTTATCTAAAAAAGTAATAGGAACTCCCATTGCTCCAGCGTAATCGCTAGGTATTTCGGCCACTTTATTGACGTTGATGGC
Source organism: uncultured Frigoriflavimonas sp. (assembly GCA_964292185.1). Taxonomy (GTDB): domain Bacteria; phylum Bacteroidota; class Bacteroidia; order Flavobacteriales; family Weeksellaceae; genus Frigoriflavimonas. The sequence continues at coordinate 2,339 of CAXYUO010000150.1, read as the reverse complement.
ATCATAATTATCATACTTCGGATATTCTATTGGTGTATAATTTTTAAATAAATCTATTTCTTCATGTCTTTTGGCATGATCTAAATTTGTGAACCAGCACGCATTGCCCAAACTTCTCCAATTATCCCCATTTTCATCTCTCCAACTTCTTGTCGCTCTTATTTCATATTCGTCTGGTACTTTAAAAGACATATCGCCTGCTTTCATTCCTAGCCAAACTTTATTATTTTTAATTAAAGCAAATATCTCTTTGTAGGTAATGGCATTTTGATTCCCTATGATAATAAATTTTTTATCATACTCTATCAATTGTTCTACATAATCTCGAAAAAGGGAAAACGGCGGATTGGTAACAACTATATCTGCTTCTTTTAATATGGCTATGCTCTCTGCACTGCGAAAATCTCCATCTCCTTTTAGTTCTACTATGCCTATCTCTTCTGCATTGGGTATTTTGTCTCCATTTTTATCGCCAGTATATTCTAGCATCACGGCTTTTTCGCTTTCGTGGGTACTAAAGAGATCTGCATTTTGATTTTTGTAGCAGGTAGTGATCAGTTTTTTTAAACCTAATTCTTCAAAACCGTAAGCAAAATAATGAAAGAAATTGCTTACCCGCGGATCATCACAATTGCAGAAAACCGTTTTGCCCCGAAAATGCTCTTTGTAGTGTTTCAGTTCATTTTCTATATCTTGTAGTTGTGTATAAAATTCGTCTTTCTTTGCATTTTTTGCAGAATGAAGATTAGAATTGAGAGATTTTGCCATAGTCTATTTTTGTTGATGCTCAAATGTAAGTTTTTTAATTTTAAAATAAAAACCCAATTTTCCAAAAACGCCCCTACAATATGCCCAGACCTAAAGCATTAGGTCTTTTAGGCAAATAGTTTTGCCCTGCATCCTAAAGTTTTGGCAAGAAAAGCGAATGCATTGGATGGTTTTGTAATAATTTTGGCTAAAACACCGAAACGCATCATAAAAAGACCGAAAAGATTGGGTATAAAAACGAAAAACCCGCTGCAAGATGGCAACGGGTTTTTTCTAATACAAAAAAAAATTTATTGGATAGGCGGCTCTACAGTTTTGCCAGTTCTTGGGAAGAATTGTTTTAGTTCATCCATCTTGCCTTCAAAGTTGGGCGTTCCTTGCCCTGCACGATAGTTTGCATTGGCATAATCTGCAAGGGCAGCTTGATAATTATCAAAATCATAGAGGGTTTTTGCATTTTTCAAATTGATGATGATGCCTTCTAGATTGTTGATGATGCCTTCCAGAAATAGGCGGCTTTGGTAGTCTGCCTCAAATTCTGCCCAATCTACATTATCTGCACCGAGGGTTGGCTGGGTAGCTTGGTAGTCTCTCACTTTATTCACGAGGAGTTTGTTTTGCTCGTTTACGCTACCATATTGCTGGCGTTCTTCTGGAGTGAGAGGCACGTTGATGAATTGCACTTGAGCTTTCAAATCTTGCACAGCGGCAGTAATATCTGCCATTTGTTTGCTGGTGTAGTGCACGGAGTTTAGATTGGTAATTGGCATTGTAGAAATTTTTGTTTGTTAATAATAATATAAAAGTAATAATTTTATTTTGAATTTTGAATGATGTAGCGAAATAGTTAGGTTAAACGCATTAAAATATTCTCAAAAAATTATTAAAATCAGAAATTCTTTATGATATTCATATTAAACGCAAGGTTAAACAAAGATATAATTGTACATGACAAAAATTTATGTTGAAGTATTCTTTTTTTAATAAAGCTTAAAGCCCAAGAAATTTCAATTGCAACTGAGCTTCTGTAAGAATTATAGCAGTTATTCCGTTTGGAGTTACAAGTATTTGCTGTGGTTTTAGTTTATAAACCTTTCCTGTGCTTTCTATTCCACCATTGTACTTTGTATTGAAAGCAGTTTCTATACTAGATTTGGAACTTAATTCTAGATCAGATGTTGGAATTCCGTACTCTTCTTCTATCATTTCTGTTATTTTTTTTTGAAATAATAGCGTCAATGTTTTTTTGAAAATATTTTTCGTTTTAAGCTTAAATTTTGTATCCGTTAGTACGATTTTCTTTTTCGCTTCATTATACACAGGTATTCCAGAAATGAAACTTGTACCTGAAACCGAACCTGTAGTTTCAGCTTCTATCATCAATCTATTTTCTTCGTTATACACCTTTATTCCTGTAATTTTTATTTGAGATTTGCCTTCACGGAAATCATATTCTTTGTTTAAGAAAATTTCTTCTGCCATTCTTGTAGCTTCTGCATACGGGATATTTGCGGTTGTATTTAAGGTATAATTATCCTCCAATTTCGGCACAAAATTATAATTAGAAATAG
>CAXYUO010000149.1:0-6599 GCA_964292185.1 uncultured Frigoriflavimonas sp. | reverse complement strand
TTCTGCCCTCCTAAAATATAGATTTTTTCATTCTGTAAGATAAGTACATTGGGAGAAACTTCTTCTAAAGTAGTTTTAAACATTTTTTTTCCTGTTGTTGCATCTAATGCTACTATTTCGTAATTGGTGTTTACATAAACAATATTATTTGCAATTTTTGGGCTTGAATAAATAGTTTGATTTTGAATATAAACCCAGTTTTTCTTTTGTGATTTAAGATGTATTGATTTAATTTCTCCGTGGCTGTTTGCAAAAATCGCATTGTCTCGAAACATTTGTGGATATTGATAAAACTGTAAAAAAGCAACATTTTCAAAATCATACCCATAATAAGATTGGGTTTCATCTTCTTTATCTTGATATTTGTTTATTACTTTTCCATTTTTCTTATCAAATTGAATAATTGTTCCGTCTTGATACGATTTTGTCATCAATTTATCATTTATCGTAAAATTACAAAGTTCATCGTTTACTTCTTGATTAAATGACGGAAAATGCCAAATGATGGTTTTATTTGCCATATCAAAAGCATAAACATCGTTGGCATTTGTAGTTAGGTAAAGTGTGTTGTATCTTTTTTCTTCTTTTTTTGAATTGCAGGAACTAAAAACAAGAAGGAAAAATAGTGCTTGAAAAAATTTCACCATCTGTCTTTGTTTAATTTATTATCATACGGAATATTCTGGCTAAAATCGGTTATATACCAAGTTTCTGGATCGGATTGAAATTTTACAAAATCATAAATAACATCTAATGGAAGTTGAATATTTCCTAAATTACCTTGTGTTTTATTAAAAGCAGAAACCATAGCTGTTACTCGTGCAATTTCCAGATCTCCGTCATTGGTGTTTTGGAGTGGCGCTTTATAACAAGTCCCAATTTTGATGTGTGCATTTTCTCTTTGCAGTAAACTTACCACTTCATTTTTGTAATGATTTACAATGGCTTCTTCTGCTTCTTTATCAGTAGGAACATCTTCGGCAATAACTAATTTTGAAAAATCTCTTTTCTTATATCTCTCAATTTCTTCTAAAACGCCATCGGGAATATAATCTTTATTTTTTATGGCATTTGTCCACATCAGTGTATCAATTGGGGATTCTATTGCCTCTTGAGCAACATCTGTTGTGCCAGCAATTTGGGCTTCTTCGGCTCCAGAACTTGTATTTTGATTGTCAAATAATACACTTTGTAAATCTCGCCAATGTGTTCCTACGTGTTGAAACCCAATGTAATATTTAAGAAATAAAAACAATCCTAAAACTAAAATTCCAAAAAATACGAAAACTTTTTTCAAAATTCTACGTTTAGGTTTTTGCTCGTTTATAGGCTCAGTTTGCTTACTATTTACCTGAAATTGTTCCGTGCTTTTTGTGATTTCTTTGAAAATATCTTTATTCTCAAAGTTTTCGATGCTTTTATCTTGTAGCATTTCTACAATTTCTTTTGCAGAACTCATTCCGATTCCAGCTTTTTCCATAACAAATTTTACAGCCTCTAATTTTTTATTTTGAATTAAAAAATCATAGATAACCGATTTTTCAATTTCAACATTGTTTACCAATATTATATTTGACATATAGCAATAATTTAATTTTGTTTTATATTTAACAGCTCCTTCATTAAGCTATCCAGAAACTGTTGTTGACTTTTATCTTCTTTAAAATATCTTTGGTTATTTACGCCACAACTTTCTACGTCTGTAATATTTTGCTTATTAAAACTCCAGTCGCCTATGTTTTTTACATCAATACCTAACTCATTGTCTGCGCTTTGCCATAATTCGGGGAATTTTGTTTTTTTATCATTGCTTAATTGGTTAAAATCTGCATAAACGGTATAACCCCGCATTTCTGAATTGAAGAATTTTAGTATCATAAATACAGGTACATTTCCCCAATCAATTGTTTTCCCTTCTGGTAATTCTATGCTTGTGAGTTTTTCTTCATTCATTATTTTATCTTGCTGTCCTTCCTTGAAGAATTGTTCTTCATAAGTCAATTTTGTACCTTTTGGCACAAGGATATTTTTGATAGTTGTAGGTTCGAGAGTAATAAAATAAGGGTAATTTGGTCCACGTCCTCCTGTTGGACTTCCCATTCCACTCAATCCAAGTAAAACGAAGTAACCAATAGTAAATAAAGCGATTATAAGAGTTAATATTCCAATTATAATGTAGGTCTTTTTTTTCATTTTGTTATCCTTGTAGTTGTAGTCTAATCATATTAGTAATAAAAAGTAAAATAAAAGTTCCCAAAATGTAAATTTGGATTTTGTTTACTTTTTTTGCTCCAAATTTCCAAACGCAAATGCGGTCTATTATTATGATGAATGAAATAGGAATTATTGAGACTATAAGATACGCTCCAGCCATAGCGTCTGATGCGGAAACACCAGTTCCAAAATAAGCACATCCGATAATCATCAATATTCCGATTACGAGAAAAATCGTTAGTTTATTTTTTAAAAAGTTTTTCATTTTTCTATTGATTACGGTCGGTTGTGTAAAATTTCCGCTAACGTTTTGCGTATTGGCGATGGTGCGGCTTTAACGCGGAAACTTTCTTTTTATAAACTAAATTTCGGAACATCTGAAATGGTTAAACTTGCGATTCCTCCGCACTATTGCCAATACGATGTTATCTGCTGTGTCTTTCAAGAACTTATTTTATTGTTAATGCTGTTCCGACGCTAAAAATCATCATTTGGTATTCTCTGTTTTCTGTTGAAACTGTTGCAATTCCACTATAATTTTCCAAATCAAATGAATTTTTTAAAGCACTAATAAATTCAGGAACTGTATTAAAATAATTTGTGTTATTGCCATATCGTTTGGTCACTTTGTAAAATTTTTTTTTATCATCTGTTTGCAATTTGTCTATTTCATTTAAGGTATTTGCAAAAAATGTTTTAAAATCTTTTTCTTTATAAATAGTAATTTCTTTAATCACACTATTTTCGTGTAATATTTGTGGATTACTTTTTTCATCGTCTATAGTCAATCCGCTATATGATGTTTTAATCTCTCCAAAATTATCTACATCCTTAATTTTTGTTAAATTATATGCTTTTGCAAATTCATCAGGCGATTTCCCGACAAATGATTGAAGATTTTGTAAGTCTAATTTTTGACCAAATAATATTCCAGAAATTAGAATAAAAAGTAGAATTAATTGTTTCATTGTTTTTTAATTAAGTAGTTATTTTTAAGTTATTAAATTTCATCATATGCTATTGCTATACTATTTGAGAAATAGATTCGTATTCCAAATTTGTTAAACTCCATATATCTCAAACTTTTTCCATCTCGAAATGTTTCTTTACTTTCATTCGGTGAACCCATAGTGTCCAAAATAAATAAATCTGTTAGAGATTTATTTTGTATGAATTTTTTTAAATCCATTTTTAATCCCGAATTGTAATCTCCGAAATAATATTGATAATCAACATTCTCAATCATTTCTTTAATTTCTTCTTTGGAAGAATGAGTTTTTTTATTTGTGAGAATATATAATGGTTCTTTTGAAAAAGATTTAAAAACGACAAAAGCGGAAGTTCCTGCTGGAAATAAAAAATATGTTCTGCTTTTCTGCTCAAATTTTTTGTTTAAATCAAGCATATTTTTTCCAATATTTTTTTCTTTTGGACATTTATCTCCCGAAGGTAAATAACAGTCGGAACGCTGTGCAAATGTCTTTGTTGAAATAATGAGTAAAAAAATAGTTATTAATTTGTTCATAATTTTAAAATTGTGATTGTTTTGACATAGCAGATAACGTTTTGCGGCTTTAAGAAGTTGGGGATTTGTAAGCCCTAAACTTTCGATTAAATACCGAACTTCAAAAGTACAAAAAAAACTTTAAATTATACCCAAAAACCCCAATTTCTTAAAACCGCTGTTGTGCGTTCGGTTTTATTTTTTTAGTTTCATTTTTAAGTGTTCAATAATTTTTTTTAGTCCTTCTTTTGTTCCTTCAAAATATTTTTTTTCTTTAAAGTTCGGAATAAATGAATTGTCAATTATAGATTTAGTCTCTTCATCAGTTAGAATTGTAACAATTCCATCACCATTTTCAATCCTTATTTTTCTTGATTTTTTTGAAATACCAATTAGAATTCCATTATTAAGTTCTTTTTTTCCAATTCCAATCCAGTTCGCTACAAAAAGCGTATTTTGGTGAAAATCTTCATCAGATTTGTATTTATCGTCAAATGTTATTATTACAATTTCAATTGAAGTTTCTTTTTCAAATTCAGCAGTTAGATTATCTAATTCTTTTATTTGAGTTTTGTCAAATAGTTTTTCTAAATCTAGTACAAATGTTCTTTCAACAATTGTATCATATTGAAATTTAAAATATTTTTCATTATTGTCGACTGATTGACAAAAAACAATTTTTGAGAATAATAATAGTGAATATAAAATTATTTTTTTCATTTTTATTTCTGTTTTCGTTCCCGCCAAACTGACGCACAACGGTTTGCGTATTGGCGATGGTGCGGCTTTAACGCATAAACTTTCTTATTATAAATTAAACTTCGGAACATCTGAAATGGTTAAACTTGCGAGAAACCCGCACTATTGCCAATACGATGTTGTCCATAGTTTTTTATTCTCTTGTATAAGTTTTGAAAATAAATTCTTCATCAGTATCGCAATTTAATATCGCAAATAAAAATCTATCTCCAATATTTTCTTGAAATCTGTCAATAGCACTTTTAAATTTACCAAATAAACTTTCAATTTCAATTTCTTTTGCTTGACAAATCATCAACCGCCGTTCTGCATTTCCTATTAATAATTTTTCAAAATCGAATTTTATTCCAGAATATTTTTTATCCCATTCACTTTCAACTATCAATGGGATTTTTATCAGGCAACCATCATCATCTTCATTATACCAAACTATATCATAAAGCCATTCTGCAGCGAATTCATCTCCAAAACCACCAACTGCAACTTTGTGTTTTTTTTCACGACCTAGTTCTGCAATCCTTCTCTTTAAATAGAAAGTCCAATTGCTATCACCAGAATAGCTAAAAGTTTTTACGTCATTTATGAATAACTTAAACTCATTAATAAGTTCTAATTCTAAATAATCGAAATTTTCATTCATAATTATAGTTTTTTAATTTAGAGATTTCCACTTCAATGTATCATAATTCTCATCCTCAAGTGCGAAGAGTACATTTTTCAATTCTAACATTCCATATTCGTCAAATTTATTTAAAATTGCAATGTTTAAACTGGGACAACAAGCAGGATCAGAGTTTTTTGAAAATTTAAAAACTAAAAAAAATTGCCCATTGATATTTGTTTCATATGTTCCAGAATCTGAATAAGTGGAATAAAAATTTATTTTCGATTTCTCATATATATTTTTTTCCAGTTCAGAAAGAATATAATCAATTCTATATTTTTCAAAATTATTAGTTTTGTAATTGTAATTATATAATGAGTATCTGTTTGAAGCACGAGTTCCAGATTCAGAATATATTTGAAGGAAATTTTCATTAAGTTTTTGTAATTCTATGGTAAAACTACTTCCAACAAGATTATTTCTATTTTTAATAAATGCACTGTCAATGTTTTTTCCTAAAATTTCTTTATCAATATCTTCAGTGTTGATTGAGTCATTTTCTAAATCATAATTTTCATTAAGATGATCTTCTAATAAATCTAATAAATTTTTTCTTGAGATAAATTGATTATCTTTTTTTTGTAATAAACTATCTGATAAAACAGAAATCATAAATCGTTTATAATAATCTGCTTTTGTTGGTGAAGGTTTGAAACAATTTCTTAATTCAAAAAGTGAATGAGAATCAATGTTTTCTTTATAATATATACTTTGTTCACAATTTGTTTCGGTCTGTGATTTGTAATTGCAGCCAAACAAAAAAAATATAAAAGTTACTAGTAAATATTTTTTCATAATTAGTTATCTAAAAATTTTGTTTTACAATAATCGATTTTGAATTCATCATTAAATGGAATTAATGTAACTACATTTGACGTTTTACGACTTTCACCGAAATCGACAAAAACACTATATTTTAAATCTGAAATTTTTTCTATTTTAATTTCTTTCAAAAAATCAATATCAAGACCTGTCCTTCCAAAAAGAAAAGGCTCTTCGTCAACTCGAAGTTCATAAATTGGTAACCATTTCTTCTTATAATTTTTAACAGCGATTGGATATTCTGTTTCGGTAAGATTTGAAGCACCAAAAATTTCTTCAGAATCTAACATAAAGTCGTAGAAACGTTTTGTGCAAACCAAAGTTTCGTTAGGTAAACATAATTTTATAGAATTTTCGCATTTGAAAATTTTTCTTAACCAATCCTCCCCATTGATATTTTTTTTTACAATTAGTATTTCATTTTTTAAAGATATAGAATCATTTTCAGAAATGTTTTTTCCAAGAATTGTAGTATTTATAATATTTTTTTTCGAAGTTTCATCTTTACAAGAAATAAATAAAGTAGTAATAATTAAAATGTAAATTTTGTGTTTCATCGCTGGGTTTTTAAAATTGTGGACAACGTTTTGCAGCTTGGCGAAGTGGCGGATTTAGAAGCACTTACTTTCAATTTAG
>CAXYUO010000148.1:0-6691 GCA_964292185.1 uncultured Frigoriflavimonas sp. | reverse complement strand
TTATTGACTTTTATTCAACAAAACAATAACTTTGCAAACATAGGAGGCATTAAGAACCATTAAGCTTAAATTACCTTCATGTCTTAATGATTTTTAAAAATTATTGTAAAGCAGTATATTCAAAAGTAAACTGGTGTGATATTCAATTTCACTCATTTAAACATTTGACTGTGAGTCTATTATCTTTCATCTTCTTGTATTCTTACCTTCTCGCCATTTCCATTTTGTAAGCCATCAAATTGGCAATATTTCCTGCTTTTGTTTTTGCTGCATCAGCCATTTCTCCTTCAAAATTTTCGTCTATTGTGGCAGTCCAAAGTTTTAGCCAATGTTCAAAATGATGCTTTTCCATAGCTTGCATTTCATTGATGGGGAAATGTTTTTCCATAGGATTTCCTTTGTAAGAAACATTTCCGAAGAGTAATGTTTCCCAGAATTGATACATTTTTGGCAAATGAGTGTCCCAATTTACTTTGGCAATATCATTAAAGAAAAAGCCAATAGTTTTATCTCTTCCTACTTTATCGTAGAATTTATTTACCAATAGTTCTATATCGTCTTTTGTTTCTATCTGTTTCATTTCGCAAAAATACGAATAAATTATACTGTGATTTTATGATTTTAAGCAGTCCTTTTTTCATTAAATTTGTAAAATAATTTATTAGCAAAAAAAACTTCCCATGGATTTAGAATTTTATAAAAAAGAAGCTCAAAAAAAGCAAAAAGAACATAGAAAATTCTTAGGAAGATTAAGTGCAAAACCACCAAAAAACCTTGATTCCATCACAGAAGAAACTCATAATGAGGTTTTTGCGAAAATAAATTGTTTAGATTGTGCCAATTGCTGCAAGACAACAGGTCCGTTTTTCACCACCAAAGATATTGAGAGAATTTCTAAACATCTTAAAATGAAACCTAAAGAATTTGAGCTCAAATTTCTGCAAATTGACGAAGATCAAGATCTAGTTTTGCAAAATTTACCTTGTTGGTTTCTTGGGGAAAATAATGAATGTACAATCTACGATGTTCGCCCAAAAGCTTGCAGAGAATATCCTCATACCGATATGAAAAAGGTTTTTAAAATTAACAGTTTGATGATTAAAAATACTTTAATCTGTCCGGCTGCTTTTGTTTGGGTAGAAAAGATGAATGTGAAGATTAATGGAGAACCAAAAAACCCGAAATAAATTTCGGGTTTGTATTGTATTTTTAGAAAATATATTTAGATTTTATACTACACCTTGTGCAAGCATAGCTTCTGCAACCTTCACGAAACCAGCAATATTTGCTCCTTTCACGTAGTTTACATAGCCATCTTCTTCTTTTCCATAATCTCTACAAGCTTTGTGAATACCAATCATTATTTCTTTCAATCTTGCATCTACTTCTTCCGAAGACCAATTGAGACGGATAGAATTTTGAGTCATTTCTAAACCAGATGTAGCAACACCACCAGCATTTGAAGCTTTTCCTGGAGAAAACAATACTTTGTTATCCAAGAAATAATTGATAGCTTCTAAAGTACTTGGCATATTTGCAGCTTCTACCACACAAGATACTCCGTTTTCTACAAGGGTTTTAGCGTCTTCTAAGTCCAATTCGTTTTGAGTAGCAGATGGTATAGCTACATCACATTTTACATCCCATGGTCTTTTTCCCGCATGAAATTCTGCTTCTGGATATGCAATTAAGTAGTCTTCTGCTCTATTATTTCCAGATGCTCTAAGTTCTAAAAGGTAATTTATTTTTTCTCCTGTAATTCCATCTTTATCATAAATGTAACCATCTGGTCCAGAAATAGTAAGTACTTTTCCGCCCAATTCGTCCCATTTTTTTATAACTCCCCATGCTACATTTCCAAAACCAGAAACTGCAGCTGTTTTTCCTTTAATATCTGTACCAATGGTTTTTAGCATTTGCTCTACGAAATATACTACTCCATATCCTGTAGCTTCTGGTCTAATTAAAGATCCACCATAAGCAATACCTTTTCCGGTAAGTACACCAGTAAATTCGTTTCTTATTCTTTTATATTGACCGAATAAATAACCTATTTCTCTGGCTCCAACTCCAATATCTCCTGCAGGAACATCTGTTTCTGGACCGATATGTTTGCAAAGCTCCGTCATGAATGCTTGGCAAAAACGCATTACTTCCATATCAGATTTTCCTTGTGGATCAAAATCCGAACCTCCTTTTCCACCTCCCATTGGAAGTGTAGTTAGAGAATTTTTGAAAACTTGCTCGAATGCTAAAAATTTTAAAACAGAAAGATTTACTGTTGGATGAAACCTAATTCCACCTTTGTACGGTCCAATTGCAGAGTTCATCTGAATTCTGAAACCTCTGTTTACTTGTATTTCATTTTTATCATCTACCCAAGCTACACGAAAAATTACAACTCTTTCTGGTTCTGCCATTCTTTCCAAAAGCTTCATGCCATTATATTGTTTTCGGGTAGAAATAAAAGGAATAACGGTAACCGCTACTTCTTTTACAGCTTGAATAAACTCTGGTTCGTTTGGATTTTTTGCTTCTACTTTAGCAATAAATTCTTGAATTTTCTGATCTACGTTATAATGTTCCATAATTAAGGATAGTTAATGTTATCAACAAATTTAATTTTTTTTTCTAAACTCACAATATGAATTTTAAATTTAGTGAAAATTTAATAATAATGAGGCATATTTTTATTAAATTAATAATTTTAATCAAAATTATAGTGAAAAGCTAATGTTTTTATAATATTAATAGAATATTAAGAAATCAGAATTTTCAAATTGCTATGAATTTTTTCCCCGAAAGTGATTTCAATAAGCCAAATAGCTCTAATTCTAGTAATATTCCTAAAATTTTGTGAGAAGCCAAATCTGAAATTAATGATAAATCGTCTAAAGCAATTGAAGGGTTTTGAACTACCAGATTATAAATAGCTGATTGGTTATCATTAAGTTGCATTTTAATTTCAGATCTAGGGAAAAGCTCTTCTATTTTACCAGTATTTTCTTTTATATTCAAGTTATTTAGTAAATCTTTAATTGATGATATTGTGGCAGCTTTGTTTTGTGAAACCAAAAGATTGCAACCTTGGCTATATTTATCGGTGATTCTTCCTGGCAAAGCATATACATCTCTGTTGTAGCCATTTGCAAATGTAGCTGTAGAAATAGAACCACCTCCAAAAGCAGTTTCTACAACGATTGTACTAGCAGAAAGTGCAGCTACAATTCTATTTCTTTGGATGAAATTTTCTTTATCTGGTTTTTGGCTAGAATTAAATTCTGTAAGCAATGCTCCACCATTTTCTAATATTTTATCAGCAAGTTTTCTGTTTTTTGAAGGGTACAAAGTATGAAAACCATGTGCTAAAACAGCAATTGTAGGAATGTGGTGTTCCAAAGACAAATCGTGTACTTCAGAATCTACACCAAGAGCTAAACCACTTACTGTAATTAGTTTTTTTGAAGGTAATTCTGAAAAAAAATCTTGTAAAAAGCTTTTGCCATAAGAACTCATATTTCTTGTTCCTACAAGGCTTATTTTTTCTAATTCTTCGTTAATGTTTCCTTTTTGATATAAAATTGCAGGTGCGTCTGAACATTCTTGTAGCAAAACAGAATATTCTTTTAAATGTCTTAATTTTATTTGAACATTATTTTTTTCACAAAATTTCAATTCTTTTTCTGCAAAAATAAGATGTTCTGGATCTCCAATTTGTGAAGAAATTTTTTTGCCAACACCATCTATTTTTTGCAAATTGTTTTTGCAATAAGTCCACACTTCTTTCGCAGAACCAATGGTTTTCACTAGTTTATTAAAATTTGCATCTCCTATGAGATTGCATCTTCTAAGAGCGATGGAATATAAATGTTCTTCGGTAAACATGAAGGCAGACTTTTATCAAAGATAAATAAAAATCGGAATGCTTTGTTTATTTTTTCCTCAATTCTTCTAAATTTTCCCAATCATCTTTTCTTTTTCTATATGGAAGTTCTAAAAAATCTTCTGGATGGTTTTCTTTGTATTCTTGCCAAAGCAAATCATCTTTTTCGCTATAATAATTGGGAAATTGCCAGATGAATTTTTTCTTTTTTTCGCCCTGTTTTCTAAAGAAAAACGCCATAAAAGCACCGATAATTGCTCCTGCTAAATGAGATTGCCAAGAAACTTTGCTCGGTTCTGTAAGTTTTGAGAATAATTCTTCTGGTAAAACTCCCCAAATTAAACTACCATAATAAAAGGCGACAACTAAAGAAACCGTTAAAAGTTTCATATTCCAACGAAAAACACCACTGAAAAACAAGAAAAATGCAAGCATATATACAATTCCACTTGCTCCAATTATACAAGTATAATTATATGCACCTGTAAAAACGTCTATTGGTGGAAGTAGCCAAACCAAAAAACCTGTAAGCATCCAACCGAGTAGAAAAACTGTATTCGCAATGGGTTTGTAGAATTGATATAAAAGATATAGTAATATAAAAATAGGTAAAGAATTTGCAGTAATATGCTCCAAACTACCATGAAGAAAAGGTGAAAAAAGCACACCTTTTAATCCTTCTGGAGTTAAAGGAATCAAAGCTCCTGAACAATTTTGGAATATGCCTAGATTTTGTAATAAAAAACCAAACCACATCAATCCTAGCATAAGCAAAGGAATGCGAAGAGTAGTTGCAGAAAAAAGGGTTTTCCAATTCATTGTACAATATTGACAAACAAGAAGCCAAAGATAAACAAATGAAATTCTGGCTATTAAATTCCTATTTAAGTTTAAAATTTAAGCCAAAATGTACTTTAAAACAATTTTCTGGGTTGAAGGAAATGAAGAAAACTCTTAGTTTATTGACGCGTGTTTCAAAAACAATTTAAAATTCTTATTTTTGTACCTAATAAAAAATATGAATATGAAAAAGACACTTTTATTTACGTTTTCATTGCTAGGATTTTTATCTTTTGCTCAAGAAAACAAAGATGTTGTAGCAGATTCTACAAAAGCATGGTCTATTGAAGGGCATAATACATTAATGCTAAACCAAGCCGCTTTCTCTAATTGGGTTGGAGGTGGAGCCAACAATGTTGGTTGGATTGCAGGAAGCAATTATAATATGACCTACGAAAAAGGTAAAGATCTTTGGGAAAACATTGTAGTTTTAGGATACGGACAAACCAATACGAAAGGTGTTGGGACAAGAAAAACACAAGATGTTATCAATCTTTCTACAAATTACGGTAGAAAAATAGCAAATAGTTGGTACGCTTCTGCAGGTGCAAGTTTACAAACACAATTTGCTTCAGGATATGATTACGATGGAACAAGCCCTATTTTCGGAACTGGAAATGATGGACTGGGAAATAAAGAAATTTCTAGTTTCATGGCTCCAGGATTTGTAAATGTAGGTGCCGGTTTTACTTACAGACCGAATAATAATTTTACAATGACGCTTCGTCCTGCCAATGCAAGATGGACTTTCGTATTGGATAAAGATTTACAATATGCAGGAAATTATGGTTTGAAAAACAATGGAGATTCTTCTTTATTTCAATTTGGTTTTCTAGGAACAGCACAATATAAAGTACAATTGATGGATAATATTTCATTAATAAATACGGCTTCTGTATTTTCTAATTACTTAGATCATCCAGAAAGACTGGTTTTAGGATATGGTGGCGTTTTGAATATGAAAATCAACAAATATATTTCTACAGTAGTAACTTTAGATTTAATGTATGATCATAACCAAATTACAAAAACCCAAGTAAAACAAACATTAGGAGTTGGTCTTGCTTATAATATCAACAACGGAAAATAACGTTCTGAAAGTATAGATAACCAAAGCTGGAAATAATTAAACTAAATATTTAGTTTAAAAAAGCTGCCCTTTTTTGAAAGGCGGCTTTTTTCATTTAATAAGTTTAAAGAACTCTATTTTAAGGCTTTCTTAAAATAGAATTTCTTTTCATTTCGTATTGTAATAAAGATATGGTAGAATTATCATTTTTATTCATATCTTCGTTTTGCTTAAATTGTTTGTTCATAATTTAATATATTCTAAAATATATTGGTTTATTAGCATTCATTTTTGCCATAATTCATTAAACAAATAATTTAAAAAAACCACAAAAAATGAAAAAACTATTATTTTCAGTAACAATTTTAATGTCTTTGTCATTTGCAAATGCTCAAGGAATTTCTAAACCTAAACCAGCTTCAAATAAAAAATCTGTAGAAGCAAATGTTAAAAAAAAATCTAAATCTAATGATGTGTCTTTTGTTTTAGCAAAAAATTATTTCGTGAACAATACGATTTCTACTATAGACAATCCAAAGATTGAATCTGAAGAAGAATTTAATAAAATTTTTGGAATGGCTACACACATGGGAAAAGATGGAAAACCAACTGAGATAGACTTTTCTAAGAAAAATGTAATAGCCGTAATTTTACCAGTTACCGATATTTCTACAGATGTACAACCAATAAGCTTGAAGAAAAATGGTAATAAAGGATTGATATTAACCTACAAAACTAAAGTTGGTGGCAAACAATCTTATACAACGCATCCAAATTTTGCTATCATAGTTGATAAAGCAGCAAAAGGAAAAGTAACTTTAAAACAAATAAAGTAAATTTTATAGAAGATTCTATTATTTAAGGAAAAAATAATTTTCCATATTTATCAAGGTTTTTAC
>CAXYUO010000147.1:0-6725 GCA_964292185.1 uncultured Frigoriflavimonas sp. | reverse complement strand
AGGAGCAGATTTATTGATAGATTTCATATTATTTATAGATACATCACAAAGAATTTGCGAATGATTTTATTGGTTAAAGTTTCAAAATTAATCAATTAAAAATAAAATATTGAAAATTTTGATAGAAGAATAGAGTAGGATATTATTAAAAATTCTTATATTTGAATATCTAAAAAAAATTATCACATGAAGAAATTATATTTTTTACCTAACTTACTGAAATTCAGCTTTATTGCTCTTTTATTAACATCTACATTGTTTGTTTTTAGCTCTTGTAAAGATGAAGCTGTAGATCCATTTGAAGATGTAACAATACAATTTAAAGTTATAGCTACACCAAGTGTTGTAATGAAAGCTATCGTAACTCAAGTAGGAGTAGATCAAAATCAAAATTTGAATGTAATGTCTAATACTTATACTTCTGTTCCACAAATTGTGAATACATCAATCGGTGCTTTACATTTAGCTTCTACAGCTACTGGAACTGCAGCAGACTCTAAATTAACAATTCAAATACTTGTAAATGGACAAGTGAGAGCAGAAAAAATAGTAGAAGGTTCTACTGAATTAGTAGCGAATACAAGTTATACTTTTATAAATTAAATTATAAAATAATATTATTTCATAAAAAAACCGAAACATACGTTTCGGTTTTTTTTTATCTATTTTTCTCTGTTTACAACAGCTACTGGTTTTAATTTTATGAATTTTATTTTATCAAGAAATATCATAATGTAATAAGTGAAATCAATTTCATGCCATCTTACACCACCAAAATTTGCTCTACCACCATATTTGTGATGATTATTATGATAACCTTCTCCAAGCATTAACCAATCAAATCTCAACAAATTTTTAGAAGTATCGCTTACTTTAAAGTTGGTATAACCATAAATATGTGCAAACCAATTGATGATAACACCATGAATAGGAGCCATAAACAATGCTACAGGTAACAAAATCCAATGCCACCATTGATCTGAAAAAATTACAAAAAATGCAATGTATAAAATAGCCCAAAAAATTCTAGAAAACCATGAACTCGCAAATCTATCAAATGATTTCCATTGAGGAACATTTTTGGTAAATCGTTCTTCAATTTCTACTTTTTGATTGTTTATATCTGAATAAATATTTTTTGTTCGCCACATCATAGCGAAAATATTTGGATCGTATTTTGGAGAGTGCGGATCTTTTTCTGTATCTGCAAAAGCATGATGCATTCTGTGCATAACGCCATATCCATAAGCAGAAAGATAGTTAGAACCTTGTGTAACCCATGTAAGAATGAAGCATACTTTTTCGCCAAACTTCGACATGTAATACGTTTGATGTGCTGCATATCTGTGAAGAAAAAAAGTTTGAAAAAACAAACCAGAATACCAAAGAATGATAATGAAAATAATGATTGTCATAGATAAATATTTTTTTTGCAAAGTTAATGAATTTACTAAAATTTCTGTTCTATAAATAGATGATATATTTTTGTTTTTTTTGAAAATTTCACACTTTCTAAATGCATTTTCAGGGTTTAGAAGCATAAAAAAACCAAGCAAAAAGCTTGGTTTAAAAATTTGTATGTATATAAAATTAAATAGCTTTCACTATGTAATAATTTTTCTTGCCTTTTTGCAAAAGTAGAAATTTTCCGTCTATCAAATCTTTTTCTTGGGCTATAAATTCTGCATTTATTTTTTCTTTATTCACAGAAATTGAGTTTCCAGTTAATTCTCTTCTTGCTTCTCCGTTAGATTTTAGAAAATCGCTTCCTACCAATAAATCTACAATATTTGCACCGATAATTTCAGATTTTGCTATTTCTTTTTGAGGAACACCATCAAAAATTTCTAAAAATGTAGCTTCATCTAATTGTACAAGATCTTCTGCAGTAGATTTCCCGAATAAAATTTGAGAAGCCTTCATCGCTTTTTCGTACTCTTCTTCATTATGCACCCAAACTGTAACTTCTTTTGCCAAAGTTTTTTGTAAAAGTCTTTCGTGTGGAGCTTCTTGATGTTTTTCTATTAAATTTTCTATATCGGTTTTAGTTAAAAAAGTATAGTATTTTATAAATCTTTCTGCATCTGTATCGGTTGCATTTAGCCAAAATTGATAGAATTTATAAGGCGAAGTTTTCTTTTTATCTAACCAATAATTTTCTCCAGCTTCACTTTTTCCGAATTTAGAACCATCTCCTTTTGTAATTAATGGAACGGTAAGTGCAAATGCTTCTCCACGAGCTTTTCTACGAACTAATTCTGTTCCTGTGGTAATATTTCCCCATTGATCAGAACCTCCCATTTGTAATTTAACACCTTGATTTTCATACAGATATAAGAAATCATAACCTTGCATCAATTGGTATGTAAATTCTGTGAAACTCATTCCTTCTGCACCATCTTCTCCTGTTAATCTTCGTTTTACAGAATCTTTTGCCATCATATAATTTACGGTAAGATGTTTGCCAATATCTCTTGCAAAATCCAAGAAAGTCATGTTTTTCATCCAATCATAATTGTTGACCAATTGTGCAGTATTTGCTTCGTTTCCATCAAATTTTAAAAAATGAGAAAGTTGATTTTTAATACAATCTACGTAATGATTTAGGGTTTTTTCGTCTAAAAGATTTCTTTCGGCAGCTTTTCCAGATGGATCTCCAATCATTCCTGTTGCACCACCAACCAAAGCAATTGGTTGATGCCCATGTTGTTGAAAATGTGCTAATATTTTTATTTGAATTAAACTACCGATATGTAAAGAATCTGCAGTAGGATCAAATCCGATATATGCTTTTGTCAATTCTTTGTTGAGTTGTTCTTCGGTTCCAGGCATCATATCAGAAAATAATCCGCGCCATTTTAATTCTTCTACAAATGAGTTCATTTAATAATAATTTGTCGCAAATATAAGAAATATGTGTGAAAAATTAGGAACAGAAAATTAGATTAAATATAGATTTTATAGAGAAAATAAAATTTAATTACCAAATAATTTAATTAATCGCAAAGTCGTTATTTTTCTAAATTAGTCTTTCCTGCATTAAATATTGCTTCTTCTTTCTGTATTCTTTTATAAACTCTTTTGCTCATCAATACACTAAATTCAAATAATAACAACAACGGTAAAGCTGCAGCCAACATACTGAAAACATCTGCTGGTGTTACTAATGCTGCAACAACCAATATTAATACTATTGAGTGTCTTCTATAGGTTTTTAGAAATGTAGGAGTTAATAATCCAATGCTTGTCAAGAAATAAACCACAATTGGAAATAAAAATATCATACCCATTCCCAAAACGATTTGTAGAAACAGTGAAGAATAGTCTGTAAGATCAAATAATTGGGTTATAGAATCTGAGATTTTAAAAATTAAACCAAAATTGATAGCTAATGGTAAAATTAAAAAATAACCACACATAACACCTGATAGAAATAAAATCCAAACAAAATTGATAACAAAAACAGAGTTTTTTCTTTCTCTTGGATGCAATGCTGGTTTTATAAATCTCCACAATTCCCAAATTAAATAAGGAAAAGCAAGCACCATTCCTCCAAAAATAGAAACAGACATCATCACATTGAACTGTTCTAATAATTTCTTCTGTTGCACAGCAAAAGTTCCTGGTAAAACAATACTATCGCTTCCAAAAAATTCTCTAGAAAAATGATTAATTGCACGAAATGTGATAAAATCATTCCTTGTAGGACCAAAGAAAATATGATCCATTATGAAATTTATATTAAATCCAACTACGATAGAGCCAATTAAAATTGCAATTGCTGATCTTACTAAATGAGATCTTAATTCTCCAATGTGTCCTAAAAAAGACATTTCTTTTATTTCACTCACTTCTTTATGCAAAAATTTTTTAGTATTATTTTATCGAATGCGAAATTACCAATTAATATTCGTTTACTTTAATTAATTAACAATTAATTTATCCCTTCGTCCAAAAGTCTATGAATATCTATAATTCCAAAATATAAATCCTTTTCTGTAACTACTAATTGACCGATGTTTTTTTCTTTTAAAATATGCATCGCATCTTTTGCTAAAGCATTTTTATCAATTATTTTTGGTTGAGAACTCATAATATCTTTTGCAGAAACACTAGTGAAATCATCAGTTTTAGATAGCATTCTTCGCAAATCTCCATCAGTTATAATCCCTAAAATGCGTTCTTTTTCCGTAACCACAGTTACACCGTGTGTAGAACTAGAAATAGATAAAATAACTTCTTTTATAGATGCGTTTTCTGTAACTTCTGGTTTTTGGCTAGAAATAAATTGATCTACAGTTGCAATTAAATTATTTCCCAAATTTCCACCAGGATGAAATTTTGCAAAATCTTGATCTTTAAAAGCATTTTTTTCCATTAAACAAACTGCTAAAGCATCACCAATAGCCATTTGTACGGTAGTAGAACTTGTAGGTGCTAGTTTTATTGGGCAAGCTTCTTTTTCTACTTTAGAATTTAAAACTACAGTTGCAGATTCTGCCAATTTACTTTCCAAATTGCCTGTCATCGCTATTAATGCAGAAGAATATGATTTTAAATAAGGAAGAAGAGTTACAATTTCAGGAGAATTTCCAGAATTACTGATGCAAAGTACAACATCTTGATTTTGTATAACGCCTAAATCTCCATGAATAGCTTCTGCTGCGTGCAAAAACTGAGATGGTGTTCCTGTAGAATTGAGTGTTGCAACAATTTTATTTCCAACATGAGCAGATTTTCCTATACCTACAATAATTAATTTTCCTTTTGCTTGGTGAATAATTTCTACAGCATTTGCAAAAGAATCATCAATTCTATTGAGAAGACTTTCTAATTCTGCAATTTCTATAGCTATTGCTTGCTTTGCAATGGTTATTAATGATGAATTTTTCAATATACTACTATTTTTTTAAAAACTTTACAGTTCAAGCTATGCCGTTTTTAATTATTATTTTATTAACTTTGGAATGATATGCAAATTTAGCAAACAATTTTAGATGAAAACAAAAAACACTGATTTAAAAGTAGAATTAAAAAAACATTTTGGTTTTTCAAAATTTAAAGGAAATCAGGAAACAGTTATAGAAACTTTGTTGGAAGGCAAAGATACCTTTGTATTAATGCCAACTGGTGGCGGAAAATCTTTGTGTTATCAACTTCCTGCACTTATTTCAGATGGAACAGCAATCGTAGTTTCTCCACTTATTGCACTGATGAAAAACCAAGTAGATGCTGTAAATGCACTTTCTACAGAAGATGGTGTTGCTCATGTTCTCAATTCTTCATTAAATAAAGGACAGACCAAAACGGTGATGGACGACATAAGAGCTGGAAAAACAAAACTTCTTTATGTAGCTCCAGAATCTTTGGTGAAAGAAGAGTATATGGAATTTCTAAAAGAAGTAAATATTTCTTTTGTAGCCATAGATGAAGCACATTGTATTTCGGAATGGGGTCATGATTTTCGCCCAGAATACAGAAATTTAAAATTAATAATCGATAAAATAGCCGATGTTCCTGTAATGGCACTTACAGCAACTGCAACTCCGAAAGTACAAGATGATATTCAAAAAACTTTGGGAATGAATAATGCTGTTGTTTTTAAAGAAAGTTTCAATAGAGCCAATCTTTTTTATGAAATTAGACCAAAAATAAATATTGATAAAGAAATTGTAAAATTCATCAATCATCACAAAGGAAAATCTGGTATTATATATTGTCTAAGTAGAAGAAAAGTGGAAGAGTTTTCTCAACTTCTACAAGTAAATGGCATCAATGCTTTGCCTTATCATGCAGGTTTAGATCAAAAAACGAGAGTTGCCAATCAAGATAAATTTTTGATGGAAAACTGTGACATTATTGTTGCAACAATCGCTTTCGGAATGGGAATAGATAAACCGGATGTTCGTTTTGTAATTCATTATGATTTTCCAAAATCTTTAGAGAGTTATTACCAAGAAACTGGTAGAGCAGGAAGAGATGGTGCAGAAGGTATTTGCCTTGCTTTCTATGATCCAAAAGACATAGAAAAACTCGAAAAATTTCTTGCTCAAAAAGCAGTTTCCGAAAGAGAAATTGGTTTACAATTATTGAATGAAGTTGTAGGATATGCAGAAACTTCTATGAGCAGAAGGCATTATATTTTGAATTATTTTGGCGAAGAATATGATCCAATAAATGGAGAAGGTGCAAAAATGTGCGATAATTCCATCAATCCTCCAACATTGGTAGATG
Organism: uncultured Frigoriflavimonas sp.; assembly: GCA_964292185.1. Taxonomy (GTDB): domain Bacteria; phylum Bacteroidota; class Bacteroidia; order Flavobacteriales; family Weeksellaceae; genus Frigoriflavimonas. The sequence goes on along the minus strand of CAXYUO010000147.1, from coordinate 491 downwards.
CTACAAAAAACCTAAAATTAGTAATAGAAATAGTTCAAAAATTAGAAGAAAAATTTAAAACTAAAGATTTAATTAATGTAATTGTCGGGAAAGATAGTCCGGTTACAAAATCTTACAAGCTCGAAAACTCAGAATATTTTGGAATAGGAAAAAAAGAAGCAGAAAATTATTGGAAAAGCATCATTAGACAAGCTACTGTTCAAGGATTTCTACAAAAAGATATAGAAACTTATGGTGTTTTAAAAATTTCTGAAAAAGGGAAAGGTGTTTTGAATGGCAAAAATAAAGACAGTTTTTTAATAGCTCAAGATAGAGAATATAATTTGAGCGAGTTAAAATTCGCTTCAGACACTGCACAAACTCAAGGTGCAGGAAGTTTGGATAAAGAATTATACAATCATTTAAAGAAAATTCAGAAAAAAGTAGGCGAAAAACACGGAATTCCGCCATACACTGTTTTTATGGAGCAAAGTCTGGAAGATATGACCATT
>CAXYUO010000146.1:0-6734 GCA_964292185.1 uncultured Frigoriflavimonas sp. | reverse complement strand
CATCTTCGATAGCGTTCAATTCTTTTTTATGAATTCTATATACATCACGAATATTTCTCAACCATGGGTTTAGTATTCCTAAATCTTCAGATTGCATTGCAGCTTTTATACCACCACAATAGTAATGTCCGCAAACTACAACGTGGTTTACTTTCAAATGAGAAACGGCATATTCTATTACAGACATTGCACTTAAATCTGTATTTGGGATCATATTTGCAATATTTCTATGCACAAATGCTTCACCAGGAGAAATTCCCATTATTTCTTCTGCAGAAACTCTACTATCAGAACAACCGATGTATAAAATCTCTGGATTCTGACCTTCAGAAAGATTTTTAAAATAATTGGAGTCTATTTTTAATTTTTTTTGAACCCAAGTTTGATTGTTTTTAAAAATTTGTTTAATATTCATTTGTTTTGGGCTTATTATTAAAGGATTACACCTTTGTTTTAATATTTAATTAAAGACAGCAAGATGTTTCAAAATTACAATTTTTTAATCTGAATTAAATTTTTATTTCTCTAGTTTAGAAAAATAATTTTAAATTTTCATTTATTCTATTCTAATTAAATGTACAAAATAGTTTGAAATTTAATTATTTGATTGAATCTATATTAACATATACTTTACATAGAATCATTTCTAAAATTGTAAATTTGCAGTAATTCAATTTATTATGAAAAAATCTCTATATATTTTATTTTTAGCTCCATTTCTAGCTTTCTCTCAAATTCCTACCGGATATTATGATGCTGCAACAGGACTTTCAGGTTATGCTTTAAAAAGCAAATTGCACAGTATTATTGATAGCAAACATTATAGTTATAATTATAGCAATGTTACCGATTTTTATGCAACTACAGATATTGATACTTACTACGAAAATGATGGAACAATTTTAGATATTTATTCAGAAAATCCTACTGGTGCAGATGCTTATAGCTTTACACCAAATCAAATTACAGGAAGTGCAACTGCAGAAGGAGAAGGTTTCAACAGAGAACATGGTATGCCACAAAGTACGTATTATGGAGTTTATCCTATGTATTCTGATATACATTATTTAATTCCTGCAGATGCTTATATCAACCAAAGAAGAAGCAATTATCCGTATGCAAGAAATAATGGTAATAATAGAATTTTCAGCAATGGAAGTAAATTAGGTAATAGTACAACTCCAGGATATTCTAATTTGGTATATGAACCAATAGATGAATTTAAAGGAGATGTAGCCAGATATTTACTCTATTTTGTAACCAGATACGAAGGTTCTTTAAAATCATTCAACTATCAGCTATCTACTTCACCTTTAGATGGTTCTGAAGAAAAAGGATATGCAGATTGGTACATCACAATGCTGAAAGAATGGAATACATTAGATCCTGTTTCACCAAGAGAAATCAATAGAAATAATGCAGTTTTTGCAATAGAAAAAAATAGAAATCCTTTTATCGATCATCCTGAATGGGTGAATTTAATTTGGTCTGAAACTCCAGATACAATTGCACCACAAGCTCCACAATATGTAGGAAGCAGTGAAATAGGTGCAAATTATATTAAACTTTCTTGGCAAGCTGCTACAGATTCAGATGTTTTGGGTTATAAAATTTTTCAAAATGGAAATTACATAGGATATACAAAGTCTAACTTTTTCTATGTAGATAGACTTACACCTTCTTCTACAAATAGTTTTACAGTAAAAACTTACGACAAAGGCTATCTAGAATCTATAAATAGCAATACTGCTACCATTACAACATTGGCTACAGATGGATTTGCAAAAGACCTTATGATTACAAAATATATAGAAGGTTATACCAATTCTAACATCAACCAATATAATGATGCTATAGAAATTACCAATAAAACTGGGCATACCGTAAATTTAAATAATTATCATCTTTCAATTCAATTCAAAGGTACCGGAACAACTTATTATTTCAGTGAAAGCTTTATGCTTGAAGGAACGATTGCTCCAAATGAAAATATAGTAATCATCAATCCTTACGCTAATTTCCCGAATTATACCGTTGCAGAATCTAATTTTGTAACTGCAGCTCCACCATTAACTTATACCGGAACGCAATATATAGAGCTTTCTTATGCAACAAAATACCTGAAAACGGTATCTACCAACAATTATGACTTGTCTTACACAACAGTAGATGCAGTCGGTTTCAAAGATACTACCAATACTCTTGGAAACGTTTCTTTGTATAGAAATACAGATGTAAATAATCCAAATACCAGTTTCACAATGTCGGAATGGACTTCGCATCCAAACGATTATACGGTTGGTTTAGGTGTAGATTCTGTTCTAAATGTGAAAGAAAATTCTACAGAAAATCAGTTTTTTGTTTATCCAAATCCTGCATCCAACGAAATTTATATAAAAGGAGATCATTTAGATACAATAGCCAATGCGAAAATTTATGATGCATCAGGAAAATTATTAATGAATGAAAAATCACCATTTAAAAACAAAAATTATTTGAATATTTCTCAATTAAATTCGGGTATTTACTTTTTACAAATTGATAGTAAAACACTGAAGATCATTAAGAAATAAAGCTTTTTTAATAATTATAAAATCCGTCTTGAAGTATTATCAAGACGGATTTTTTTTGTTTTATGGGTTTAGGTTTTTTTTAAAATTTATAATTTACGCCAACGGTATAATTTCTAGATTTCGTGGTATATCCTGCAACATCCGTATAAGAAGTATTGAAAAGATTGCCCACATTCGCAAATGCATCAAATGTCTTATAAATTCTCTGATTGAAGTTTAAATTTAACAAATTAAAGGCATCTAAATCTACATTTTTAACCGTATAATCTGCATAATCGAAATAAGCATCGGATCTTTTGCTCACAAACTGATGAGTAAAAGCAATTTTAGTAGTTTCAAAAGGTCGAATTTCTACATAAGAGTTCAATCTTTGCTTTGGTACACGCAATCTTGTAGCTTCTGCATCTTTTTCTACAAAGCTAAAATTACCACCTATTTTTACGTATTTATTGATTTCATAGTCTGCAGAAATCTCAAAACCTTTCACTTTATTTTCATCTATATTGATGAAGTTTCCGGTATAATTTGGATTGGTTTTATATGCAAAAACATCTGCCTCCATTCTTTGGAAAACACTGATTTGCAATAGTTTACTTCTATCTTTTTTACCAATACTGAAATCTATTTCGTGAGATTGATTGGTTTCAGGTTTCAATTCAAAATTAGGCAAAGTATATGGTAAAGTTCCATAATTTTGATACAAAGTTGGTGCGATAAAAGCTGTTGCATAAGAATAGCCAATTTTCATAAAATAACTTTCTTTTTCCTTTAAATAATAAGGGTTTATGCTGTATACAAAGTGATTTCCAAATTTTGAATTATTGGTAATTCTTCCACCAGCATCTGCATGAAAATCTTTAAAATTGAATTGTACATTCGCAAAAGCATCTGTATTATTGATTTTTGTTTCGTCTTTTAAAAGTGTATTTTCCAAAGAAATACCACCATAAGGTAAAGATTGAGCTGCAAGATTTTGATTTTCATGTTGAATTCCAACCGTGAAATATAAATTTTCTGAAGCTTTGTAACCATTATACAATTCTAAAAAAAGATGTTCTCCATTATAATTGTACTGTTCTTCGTAATTATTTGTGAATTTATCTTCTACACTTCTGTCATTTTTTGTAAATCTGGTGTTGAAAACTAAATTTCCTTTTTTATAATTGAATTTTGCATTCGAACCAAGAAAATATTGGCTATCATTTCCTCTGTAATTTCCATCTGCAAAAGCACCAGAATCAAATTGATATAAATGATGCATCAATCCACCATTGAAATTTACATCAAACTGATTTTTAGTAAAACCAATTTTTGCTGAGATATTTTGCTTTTCAAAACCATCTTTATCAAAATTCTCTCCAATTGCAGAACTAAAACCTTCAGATTTTTCATTAAAACCGGTAATTTGATAATTAAAATTGCTCAATTTACCACGTATTCCTGCTGATTGTGCAAAAGTAGAGTAGGAACCAGCTCTTAAAGAAACATTTCCTTCAATTTCTTTCATACTTTTTTTATCTGTGGTAATATTTATTACAGAAACTGTAGCATTAGAACCATATAAAACACTCGAAGCTCCGTTCAAAATCTCTATGCTTTCTATATTTTCTAAAGCTAATAGTCTGAAATCCATTACAGTATAATCGTTTCCTGTAACATCTTTTATAGGAACACCATCTAAAAGTATTAAAATATTGGCTTGTTTTCCACCTCGTATTTTGGTAGATTTTGGTTCAGAATTGCTATTGTAATTTCCCGTAATTTGTATTCCAGATACTTGTTGCAAAACTTCATTCAAGTTCTGACCTTGGAATTTTTCTAAATCTTTTTTCGTGAAGATTTGTACGTTTTTTCCTGTTTTGTAAGCAGGTTCTTGCTTTTTAGAAGCAATCGTAACTTCTTGAATTTGAGTTTCTTTTTCTTGCTGTGCAAATATTGACGAACCAACGACAAGTAATGCTCCAGCAAATAATACGTTTTTTTTCATGTAAAATTTGTTAAAGGTTACCTATCGGAAAATAGAAGATAATGTGAAAAGTACAGAAATACTCATCAAATTATACTTTTCCTCCGAAAGTTTATAATAATATTTCTTGCAGTAAGGTCTCCTGACTTTCGCTATTTTGTAGCACCTTCTCGTTTTTACACAATGGTATTTGCTACAAAATTTTATTTTAATTAATGTAAATTAATCAAAATCAGCGATTTACAGTTGCGGGGACAGTTCGTGAATTACACACAATTCCCTTTTCTGAAAGCTTTGGCGAAATTAGAGATAATAATTGAGTATCTATCAAGGATTCATAAATAATTGTAATTTATGATAAAAAATAAAATTGAGACAAATGCTTGATTTTCCAATTATAGATTCCGGAGGAATCATATCTGTGTAGATATTTTATCGGTTTGAAAATCCGTTCCAGAGGAACGGTATCTTTTTATTGTACATTAGATAGCGTTTCTCGGCTTGGCGATGTGGCGGATAAAGAAGTCGAAACTTTCTATAATCACTGAACTTCAAAGGAAGCAAAAATCTTCGATTTAGCACTAAACCCGCCATGTTGCCAAACCGATGTTATGCCTTCGTTGTTCTTTTTCAGTCGTTGTTTGTTCGTTTTTGTGCACGGTTTTGGTGCGTTGGCTTGGAAGCTCTTTTGCATTTTTTTGCGTGGGTTTGATTGTTGGCAAAAATGCAAATGTGCTACCATAATGGTTGGCTAAACTTCTTCTAAAACCTCTCCTTTTTTTACTTTTGTTATCAGGTTTATACTTTTACTTAAAGCGTTTGCAACGTGCCACATTAATACCGGTGGAATAGCATTTCCAATTTGTCTGTAGGCTTGTGTTTCACTTACTGGGAAATTAAAGTTTTCAGGAAATGATTGTATGCTTGCTGCTTCTCTTGGTGTAAAGCGTCTATAAATTTCTTTTTCAGGATTTACTAATAAAACAGGGTCTCGTGAGTTTAAACTTGTCTTTGCTAAATGCGAGGTAATTGTCAAACATTGTTTGTTTAGGTCTTGATATAATCCTCTTTTCATATTGTTTTTAGCATTCTTCATTCCGTCAACCGCTCTTTGAGAAAAATAATATTTTGGGTCGGCAGTTTCTAAATTTGCGACTACGGAACTTAACGGAACCCAACTTTTTTTATTAAATAATGAGCCGTCAGAATGAGTATCTTCTGGAAATTGAAAATCAAGCTTTATATCTTTTCTAACGCCAACAATAAATAAACGTTCTCTTCTTTGAGGAATACCAAAATTTGAAGCAAGTAATAATTTGTATTTCACTTCATATCCCACTGCTTTAAATTCTTTTACGACCTTTTTTAAAATTTCTCCTTTTTGTAAAGTCATCAAGCCCTTAACATTTTCTGCAATAAAGTATTTCGGCTGTTTTGTGTCTAAAATTTTTACTAACTCTTTATATAAGTTTGCTCTGTCATCATTCGTATCCTTATTTGGATTTACTGTGCTGAATGATTGACAAGGAAATCCACCAAGTAAAAGGTCAAACGATTCTAATTGCTCAATATTCACATTTTTTATATCCTCGCAGATTGCTGGATGCTCAAAATTTGCATTGTATGTTTCTACCGCATATTTGTCAAAATCTAAAGCATAATTGACCTCAAAAGGAAGAGCAGGATAGTTTTGATTTAAAAAATTAAAGTTTCCAATAATTCCTAAATCAGAGCCACCACAACCACAAAAAAATGATGCAACTTTTATTTTTTCTTTCATACTAATATTGTTTATCTATACTTTGTGAACCAAAATCCATTCTGTATAAAGTTGGTAAAACTGTAATAATTCCATTTTCATTTTTGTCGAATGGGTCGTTTATTTTTCTAACTATTGTAGAGTTTGGTGTAAAATAAACCCTATAAATATTATAAGCCGTTCTATATTGTTTAGCGGCTATCCATTCTTTTCTTGTTAAATTTATGGTATCTATCCAAGTTGTGTCTTGTAAGTCAGGTTCTGTAATCCTTTTTGTGGATTTTACTTCAATAAATCTTGCAAATTCAGGTTCTTCAACGTTTTCATTTGCTTCGACTGAAGAAATATCATATCCTAAACCACGCTGATTTCCTAGAAGTAAAACTTTATTTGTTAAGCGTGGGTGCGTATCTCCAACTCTATTTTTTTCTAAAGT
>CAXYUO010000145.1:0-6794 GCA_964292185.1 uncultured Frigoriflavimonas sp. | reverse complement strand
TTTGCTATACTGGGAATAGCTTTGGCAAACTTCGGAAGTCTTTTAGCTTCACTGGGAAGCTTGTTTGCATCACTGGGAATAGGTTTTGCTTCACTGGGAATGCATTTCGTAGCGAAATTCGCAGTTTTGGAATGCTTTTTTTATACTTTCTATAAAGTTTATTCTATTTTGAACCTACATTTTGTCAATTTAATAAAATACATTTTTAACATCAAGAAAATCGAAATAGATATATTTCAAAATTTATTATCATTATAAAAATCCTTAACTTTAATCTCAAATTAAAAAATAACAATGAAAAAAAGAATATTAATCACAGGATTCTTTGGTTTAACCTTATTCGCTTGTAAAAAAGAAGGAAACAAAGAGGTTTTAAAACAAAATGCTGATGCAGAAAATTTACAAACTGCAACTACAACCGAAAAACCAATTCAATTTGATGAAAATGAAACCTACAACTATATTGCTGAAGATGGAAGCAGAGCAAATGTGACCTATCAAAATGATGATGCAAATCATACGATGACGATAAAAGCTAACAACACAAAATACGTTTTGGACGAGAAAGATGGTGACGAATTTACAGAAATCTACGAAAGAAATGGGGTGCAAGCAAATTTAACTAAGGATTCTTTGATGATAATTCAAGGAGATAAAGTTTTTCCGCTTGGACTTGTGAAATAATTGTTGAGTATAGTGTAAAAAAAATCCGTTTTGAAAATATTCAAAACGGATTTTTTTATTTAAAACATTTAGAAATTTATTCTTCAGTTTTTTCTTCTTTTGCATCTGCTTCAGCAGTAGGAAGTTCTTCCTCGATTACTGCATCAGATACAGTTTCTTCAGCTTTTGCTTCTACTTTCGCATCTGCAAGAGTTGCTATTTTTTGAATTTTAGGAGAAGATGTTCTTCTACTTCTTCTTGTAGTTTTCTTTTCTTCTTCGTTAGGATTGTAAATTTCGTTGAAATCTACTAATTCTATCATCGCCATATCTGCGGCATCACCTAATCTGAAACCAGTTTTGATGATTCTTGTATATCCACCATTTCTTTCTGCAATTTTCGGAGCTACAGTTCTGAAAAGTTCAGTTACAGCTTCTTTGCTTTGCAAATAGGAAAATACAGTTCTTCTATTGTGAGTTGTATCTTCTTTAGATTTAGTAATGATAGGTTCTACATATACTCTTAAAGCTTTTGCTTTAGCAACAGTAGTAGTGATTCTTTTATGTTCAATAAGAGAACAAGCCATGTTAGAAAGCATAGCTTTCCTGTGTGGAGCTGTTCTACTTAAGTGATTAAATTTTTTGCCGTGTCTCATTTTATTTTATTTATCAGCGTCTAGTTTATACTTAACTGTATCAAAACCAAAGTTTAAACCTTTGGAATGAACCAGCTCTTCTAATTCTGTTAGAGATTTTTTACCGAAATTTCTAAATTTCATTAAGTCTGATTTACTGTAAGAAACCAATTCTCCTAATGTTTCTACTTCAGCAGCTTTCAAACAATTTAATGCTCTTACGGAAAGATCCATATCTGCAAGTTTTGTTTTTAATAACTGTCTTGTATGTAGCGTTTCTTCGTCATATTGAATAGATGCTTTTACAGCTTCTGTTTCAAGAGTAATTCTTTCATCAGAGAAAAGCATGAAGTGATAGATCAATATTTTAGAAGCTTCTGTTAGAGCATTTTGTGGAGTGATAGAACCATCTGTTTCTATATCTAAAACCAATTTTTCGTAATCGGTTTTTTGCTCTACACGATAATTTTCTACAGAATATTGTACTTTTTTGATAGGTGTAAAGATAGAATCAATAGCAATAGTTCCTAAAGCAGCGTTTGCACTTTTGTTTTGTTCTGAAGGAACATAACCTCTTCCTTTTTCTATATCAAAAGTAATTTCAAAAGTAACATCTTTGTTCATCGTACAGATAACTAAATCTGGGTTCAAAACATCAAAACCACTTATTGATTTTGCAAGATCTTTACCTGTAACTGAAGTTTGATTACTAACTGAACAAGTAACTTGCTCTGAAGCAGCATTTTCAGAGTTTGCCTTCAAACGCAATTGCTTCATATTCAATACCATTTCTGTAACATCTTCGATGATTCCAGGAATGGTAGAAAATTCGTGCTCTACGCCTTCTATTTTGATAGCTGTAACAGCATACCCTTCCAAAGAAGAAAGTAATACTCTTCTGAGTGCGTTTCCAATGGTAAGTCCAAATCCAGACTCTAATGGTCTGAATTCAAATTGACCTCTGAAATCATCAGAATTGAGTAGAATTACTTTATCGGGTTTTATGAATTGTAATATTGCCATATGTATTGGTTGAGCAAAATTTAAGAAATATTATTATTTAGAGTAAAGTTCCACGATCAATTGTTCTTTGATATCTTCCGGAATTTGCATTCTTTCTGGAGCAGATATAAAAGTACCAGATTTTTTTTCATCGTTAAATTGTAACCAATCATAAGTAGATTTACCTGCTAAAGAATCAGCGATAACTTCTAATGATTTTGATTTTTCTCTAATTGCTATTACATCTCCGTCTTTCAAAGTGTAAGATGGTATATTTACCAAATTACCATTAACAGTGATGTGTCTGTGAGAAACTAATTGTCTAGCTCCTGCTCTAGTTTTAGAATATCCTAGTCTATAAACTACGTTATCTAATCTAGATTCGCAAAGTTGTAATAATACTTCACCGGTTACACCTTTAGATCTAGATGCTTTCTCATATAAATTAGAGAATTGTCTTTCTAAGATACCGTATGTATATTTTGCTTTTTGTTTTTCTGTAAGTTGTACTGAGTACTCAGATTTTTTAGCATTTCTTCTTTTGTTTGGTCCGTGTTGTCCTGGTGGTTGATTTTTTCTTCTTTCGAAATTTTTATCATCACCGAAAATTGCGACACCAAATTTACGTGCTATTTTTGTTTTTGGTCCTGTATATCTTGCCATTATTTATAAGATTTTAGATTCTAGATTTTTAATTTTTATATTAAAAATGATTTACATTTTTAAAACATTATTTATAAATTAAAATCTCAGATTATACTCTTCTTCTTTTAGGTGGTCTACATCCATTATGAGGAATGGCAGTAATATCTACGATTTCACTAACTTCAATACCACTATTATTAAGTGTTCTGATAGCAGATTCTCTACCTGCACCAGGACCTTTAACGAAAACTTTCACTCTTCTTAGTCCAGCTTCATGTGCTATATTTGCACAGTTTTCGGCAGCCATTTGAGCTGCAAAAGGAGTATTCTTTTTAGAACCTCTAAATCCCATTTTTCCAGCAGATGCCCAGGAGATTACTTCTCCACTTTTATTAGTTAAAGAAATGATAATATTATTGAAAGTAGCTTGGATATGTGCTTCTCCAATAGCTTCCACTTTTACTTTTCTTTTTTTAACTGTTTTTGTTTGTTTTGCCATAATTCTTACCGATTATTTACTTGCTTTCTTTTTGTTAGCAACTGTTTTTCTTCTTCCTTTTCGGGTTCTAGAATTATTTTTAGTTCTTTGTCCTCTTAAAGGTAATCCTAGTCTGTGACGTATTCCTCGTTGACATCCAATATCCATCAATCTTTTGATATTCAATTGTACTTCAGAACGTAATTCACCTTCAACTTTTACAGTTTCTGTGATGTAGTTTCTGATTGCTGCCAATTCATCGTCATTCCATTCGTTGACTTTCTTGTCTTCGCTGATCCCAGCGTTTTTCAAAATTACTGAAGCGGTACTTCTTCCTATTCCGAAGATATAAGTAAGCCCAATTACTCCTCTTTTGTTTTTTGGTAAATCAATACCTGCAATTCTCGCCATAATTTAGCCTTGTCTTTGTTTAAATTTTGGGTTTTTTTTGTTAATTACAAAAAGAACTCCTTTTCGGCGAACTATTTTGCAATCAGCACTTCTTTTTTTGATAGATGCTCTAACTTTCATTTGATACTTTTTTTAATTTTCCAACGGTTAAATGAGTTATTATGTTCTCATTCCCTCTTGTTTAAATTTTAAATGATAAGTGGAATCACATGATTTCACTCTGTTTTCTATATAATAATTTTTAACTTACGTTAAAATTAATATCTAAATGTAATTCTCCCTTTTGATAAATCATAAGGAGACATTTCTAATCTTACTTTATCACCTGGCAAAAGTTTGATATAATGCATTCTCATTTTCCCAGAAATATGGGCGATAAGAACGTGTCCGTTTTCTAATTCTACGCGAAATTGCGCATTAGATAGTGCTTCTGTGATTACACCATCTTGTTCTATATGTTTCTGTTTTGCCATTTAATTTTTTAAGGGTTTGATGTTCTCGATAATTTTGATTGCATCAATCCATCATAATGATGATTTAATAAATAAGTATTTATTTGCTGAATTGTATCTAAAGTAACTCCAACCATAATTAATAGTGATGTTCCTCCAAAAAACAATGCAAATCTTTCTGTTTCTACCATCCATCCAAATACTAGTGCTGGAAGGATTGCAAAAATAGCCAAAAATATTGAACCAGGCAAGGTTATCTTTGATAAAATATCATCTAGATAATCCGAGGTGTCTTTTCCGGGTCTTACTTTTGGTATTAACCCTCCATTTCTCTTGAGATCATCGGCCATTTGATTTACAGGAATTGTTATTGCTGTATAGAAAAATGTGAAAATAATAATTAATAAAGCAAATAATAAATTATATTGCCAACTAAATACGTTTTTAAATCCTCCCAAAAATGTACTGTTCGCATCTACTTTTGTAAGTAAACCTGGTAAAAACATTAAAGCTTGTGCAAAAATAATTGGCATTACACCTGCAGCATTTACTTTTAATGGAATCCACTGTCTTGCACCTTCCATTAAATTTTTATTTACACCACCTCTTGCTTGTGCTCTACTTACGTATTGAATTGGAATTTTTCTAACTGCAACAGATAATACTATTCCTAAAAGAATAACCACCATCCAAAACAAAATTTCTACAAGAACCATAATAGTTCCTGATCCACTTGCTCCAGTTTGAGTTACAAATTCTTGAACAAATGCTTGTGGAAAACCAGCTAATATACCTACCATTATTAATATAGATATACCGTTTCCTATTCCTTTATCAGTAATTTTTTCTCCTAACCACATTGCGAAAACAGATCCTGCTACTAATAATACTATACTTGGAAACCAAAACATGAATGTGTTTGGATCTATATAATAAGCAGCTTGGAATTGAGAATAAGGCAAAAACATTCCAGTTATCGAACCTAAGTAAGAAGGTGCTTGAACTAAACAAACTGCGATGGTAAGCCATCTTGTAATTTGATTCAAGGTGTTTCTACCAGATTCTCCATCTTTTTGTAATTTTTGTAAATAAGGAATTGCCATTCCCATTAATTGTACAATAATGGATGCTGAAATATAAGGCATTATTCCTAATGCCATGATTGAAGCATTGGCAAAAGCCCCTCCAGTAAAAGAGGATAATAAACCTAAAAGACCTGCTCCTTGTTTATTTCCACCAGTTTCTTTGTAGTGTTCTAATAAATCTCCAACTTCTGCGAGATTTATTGCTGGTAGTGAAATATACGTAGAGAATCTATACACTAGGATAATACCTAAAGTAAAGAGAATTTTATCTCTAAGTTCTTTTAGACTCCAAATATTTTTGAGTGTTTGTATAAATTCTTTCATTTCTTTATTTAAAGAGTAATTGCTGTACCACCGGCTTTAGAAATAGCTTCTTCAGCAGATTTGGTAAATTTGTGAGCAGAAATAGAAATACCAGATTTCAATTCTCCTCTACCCATAATTTTTACAATTTCGTTTTTCTTAGCTAAACCATTAGCTACCAAAACGTCTTTTGTAATTTCAGTTATGTTTTGTTCATCAGCTAATAATTGTAAAGTATCTACGTTTATAGCTCTGTATTCTTTTCTGTTTACGTTAGTAAAACCAAATTTTGGTAATCTTCTTTGAAGTGGCATTTGTCCACCTTCAAAACCAACTTTTCTTGAATATCCTGATCTAGATTTTTGACCTTTGTGTCCTTTGGTAGATGTTCCACCTTTACCTGTACCTTGTCCTCTACCAATTCTTTTTGAGTTGTGTGTAGAACCTGAAGCAGGTTTCATATTATGTAAATTCATTTATTTTCAGATTTGAGATTAAAAGATTAGAGATAAGAGACGAATAAAATATAAGTCTCTTTTCTCTTCATCTAATTTCTATTTTTCTACTACTACGAGGTGACTTACTGCTCTTACCATTCCTAAAATAGCCGGAGAATCTTGATGCTCTACTACTTGATGTAGTTTTTTTAAGCCCAATGCTTCTAAGGTTCTTTTTTGTGATTTGGTTCTACCAATAGCACTTCTTACTTGTTTTACTTTTATTGTTGCCATTTTGTATAAAATTAACCTTTAAAAACTTTCTCTAATGAAACACCTCTCATTCTTGCAATTTCTTCTGGTCTTCTGATATCCAATAATGCTTTGAAAGTTGCTTTCACTACATTATGAGGATTTGAAGAACCTTTAGATTTTGAAAGAATATCATGAATACCTGCACTTTCTAAAACCATTCTTACAGATCCACCAGCGATAACACCGGTACCATGAGAAGCTGGTCTTAAGAAGATATCTGCTCCACCAAATCTAGCTGAAGTTTGGTGAGGAATAGTATGATTCATCACTGGAACTTTTACTAAATTTTTCTTTGCATCTTCTACTGCTTTAGCAATAGCAGAAGCTACTTCTTTAGATTTACCTGATCCAAAACCTACGATACCATCT
>CAXYUO010000144.1:0-6806 GCA_964292185.1 uncultured Frigoriflavimonas sp. | reverse complement strand
CTCCAAATTCTACCTTTTGGCAACATGATAATACCCCAACATTTTATAATACAATTTCGCAGATAGAGACGCCGTAGGTTTGCTGTAAGGCGAATCCATGAGTTCTACAATATCAAAAGCGACAACATTGCATTTTTCAAATACTTTTTTTAGCAATTCTAATGTTGGATACCACTGCAAACCTCCTGGTTCTGGAGTTCCTGTAGATGGTGCGATTGAAGGATCAAACGCATCTAAATCTATTGTGATATAAACATTTCCAGAAACTTTTGCTAAAACATCTTCTATCCAATTTTCATTTTTATGAATTTCTTCTGCCCAAAAACAGTTTCCATCTTGTATATATTGCATTTCCTCAATATCTCCAGAACGAATTCCTACTTGAACCAAATTATGCTTTTGGCTCGCTTCAAACACTGCACAAGCATGATTGGAAGTGCTTCCATGAAAATCTGGACGCAAATCTGTATGTGCATCAAACTGCAAAACCGTTAAATTTTCAAATTTTTCTCCAACTGCTCTGATAGAACCGATAGAAACGGAATGTTCGCCACCAAAAAGTGTGAATAATTTTCCTTCATTTTCTAAAAGTGATTTTGTTTTTTGGTAAACAGCTTCCGTCATTGCTTCTGGAGAAGAATTTTCAGAAATTTCTCCTGCTAAAAAAACACCTTCCAAAAAAGGTTCGGTTTTGGTTTCGATGTCGTACAATTCCATATTTTCAGAAGCGTCAAGAAATAGTTCTGGACCTTTGTCTGCACCTTTTCCCCAAGTGGAAGTTCCGTCATAAGGAACGGTAACGAGCATTACTTTTGAGTTTTCGAGGGTTGCGTTTTCTTCTGGAATTCCGGCGTATGTTTGCATTTAAAAAAATATTTAAAGATGATTTAATAATTTTCAAAGATAAAACTTAAAGATAAAGGCAAACAATATTTTTACAAAAAAATAATAGAAAATTGAACATATCCAATTATATAGAAAACACCATTATCATTTAACTTAAAAAACTGTAAATTTGCGATGTTCAATAAAAGCAAAAAATGACAAAAAAAATATCTGTAAAAATCGGTTTTGAAATATTGGTTATTCTTGGAATACCACTAATTTTCATGATTATGAATTTGATTTCCGAACCTAAAATCCCTGCAATAATTATTACTATTTTCTATTTTCTATTTGTTTTCTTAACTGTTTTCGGAATAAAATATAACATTCAAAATGAATTTTTAGTAGTTAAAAACGGAATTTTCGGAGAGAAAAAAATTCCTATTAAAGCAATTTATAAAGTAGAAAAAACTTGGAATATTATTGCAGCTCCTGCTCCAGCAATTTTGGGCAGAATTGAGATTTATTATGGAAGTAACAGTATTGTGATTTCGCCAAAAAACTTGGACGAATTTTCTGATATCTTAAAAGTGATAAACCCAAATATTGATTTTAAAATATAAATTTTAATCAAAAATTATAACATTTAAATAAAATAAAAATGCCCCTAAAAGCAGTATTATTCGACATGGACGGTGTAATTGTGGATACAGAACCACTGCATAGGAAAGCGTATTTTACGATGTTTGAAGAAGTTGGAATTTCAGTTTCGGAAGAATTGTATGCAAGTTTTACAGGAAATTCAACTAAAAAAGTTTGTGAAACTTTGATTGAGAAATTTAATTTGAATCGAACTGTTCAAGAATTATTTACGATAAAAAGATTTTTCTTCAAAAAACATTTCGATAACGATCCAGAATTTGATTTGATTCCAGGTGTTTTAAATCTCATAAAAAACTACCATCAAAACGGTGTAAAATTGGTTTTAGCATCTTCTGCAAGCATGAATACCATCAATTGGGTTTTTGAAAAATTTGATTTGGAAAAATACTTTATTGGAAAAATAAGTGGAGATACATTAAAAGAATCTAAACCAAATCCCGAAATTTTCATTCTTGCCGCAGAAATTGCCAAAGAAGCCAAGGAAAACTGCTTGGTAATTGAAGATTCTACCAATGGAATTTTGGCGGCACATTCTGCTGGAATTTTTTGTACTGCTTACAAAAGCGAACATACAATTGGGCAAAATTATGAAAAAGCGAATCTTTTGATTTCAGATTTTGCTAATATCGAATTTGCAAAAATGAGTGAATATTTTTAGAAATAATTAAATATTCCCTATCAGACAAATAATAAAATTTTCAACCAACAGATTATCAAAATACTAATTTTTACCACAAAAGCTACAAAAGATTTTGCTGAAAAAAAAGTTAAAAAAAGACAACAAAATAGAAAATCTTTAGATTTTCATGACTTTTGTAATCTTTAATAAGTGTAGAATCAGATTCTTAATATTGGTTAAGGTTACTTTTGTGCCTTTTGTAGTTTTAAAATCTGATTATTAGTTAAATGTAGTTTTTGTCTTGTAAAAGAATATAATTAAATTAAAACAATGGATTTTATTACAGAAAACTTTCTTCACGTTGCCACTTTAGTCGGAACAATTTATATTCTTGCCGCCGTAATTTCTCATTTTTTTCCTCCAAAAAAAATTAATCATTTGTATGGTTATCGAACTGTAAATTCTATGAAAAACCAAGAACAATGGGATTTTGCACAAAAATACTCTACTATTCAAATGGTTAAAGCAGGATTTTTAATGGTAATTTTAAGTGCAATTGGTTTTGTAATTCCACTTTCTGAAAACCTTAATTTAATTTTAGGATTATCTCTTGCAATCTTGATCACTTTTTTAATGATTTTCAGTGTTGAAAAGGCGATTAAAAAGAAATTCCCTGATGTGAAATGAGATTGCTTCGTTCCTCGCAATGACAATCTTTTCATTTCTCGCAATGTCAGCATTTGATTTTTGGAAATTGACAAAAGCCAATTGCTATAAGCTATAAGCCAACTTAATATCCCAAAATTTTCAAAATATCTTCTGGACCTTGTCTTTCTCGGAAAATCTCATATTTGAAGTTGCCTTCTTCATCTTTATCTATCAAAATATGCCTTGGTTGTGGCATCAAACAATGATGAACTCCACCATAACCGCCGATTGTTTCTTGATAAGCTCCAGTATGAAAAAATCCAATATACAATGGCTTTGTATCACTGAAAACAGGCAAATAAATAGCGTTTGTATGTTGTTCAGAATTATAATAATCATCTGAATCACAGGTTAATCCGCCAAGAAAAACACGTTCATAAGTATCATCCCATCTATTTAATGGAAGCATAATAAAATGTCGAGAAATTGCCCAAGTATCTGGTAAAGTTGTCATAAAAGAAGAATCTATCATGTTCCATTTTTCTCTATCGTTTTGGCGTTTTTGAGAGATAATTTTGTACAAATTGGCACCACTTTCTCCTACTGTAAAACTTCCAAATTCTGTATAAATATTCGGTTCTTCTACGCCTTCTTCTTCACAGAATTTCTTAATTTGAGATACAATTTCGTTGACCATATATTGATAATCATAATCGAAATTGAGGGAAGTTTTTATAGGGAAACCTCCTCCAATATTCAAGGAATCTACTTCTGGTGCTATCTTTTTTAATCTTGCATACACACGCAAACATTTATACAATTCATTCCAATAATAGGCGGTATCTTTTATACCTGTATTGATGAAAAAATGAAGCATTTTCAACCTTGCATTTGGGTGATTTGCAATTTTTTGAGTGTAATATGGGATAATATCTTTGTAACCAATTCCTAATCTGGAGGTATAAAACTCAAAGTTTGGTTCCTCTTCTGCAGCAATTCTAATTCCAATATTGAATTTGGTATCTATACTTTCCGTCAATTTATCTAATTCTCGATAGTTGTCTAAAATTGGGGTGATATTTTGAAATCCTGAATTGATGAGATCTGAAATTTTCTCCAAATAATCATCAGTTTTGAAACCGTTGCAAATAACTTCTACATTTTTATCAAATTTATTTTTTGCGTACAAAGATTTTACAATTTCCATATCATAAGCCGAAGACGTTTCTATAGAAATATCATTTTTAATGGCTTCTTCTAGAACAAAACTGAAATGACTGGATTTTGTGCAATAGCAATATCGGTAAGATTTTGTGTAATTATTGGTTTCAAAAGCTTCTTTGAACCAAGCTTTTGCACGTTCTATATTTTGAGAAATTTTTGGTAAATAACTGACTTTCAATGGTGTTCCAAATTCCTCGACAACATCCATCAAAGGAATATCGTGAAAGGAAAGATTGTTATCTGCAACATTGAATTCTTCCGTTGGGAAAAATAAAGTTTGATCTATAAGTTCAGCGTATTTTATTTTCATTTTTTCTTAAAAAGTTTTTGCTATGCAAAATTGCTAAAAAAAGTTGAGATTTCCGTCTTTATTCTAAGAATTTGGAAGATAATTTTTCCCAACAAATAGTAAAAGATTCCCACTTTCAAAATTAATTTCTACCTCATTTTCTTTTGCAAAATTTCTTGTTCCAATTCTTGATATCATATCTAAATTTTCATTTTCCAATTCCCAATTTAATCCCTTTGTTGTGATATTTTCTACCGTTGGAAATGGAAATAGCGATATCAATTGATCTTTTACATCAATCAAAATCGTATTGTTTTTTACGAAAAAATACCTGGAAAATTCATCAAAAAAAGTAATTTCTAATTGATCTTTAAATTTGGCGACTGTAGAAATATTTCCTAAAAAATGATCCATTTCTTTTCCACTTCCTCCATAAATATCTACATGAGTTATTTTTTTCTGCACCAAAATTTCCAAATTTTTCTCGAAATCTGTTTTATTTTGATCTGGTGTACTTATGAAATTCAAGTGTTCGTTTTCTATATCTTCTGACCAATGTTGCTCCTCTTTCTGTGTAAAATCGAAATCTCCAGAAATGAAATTCAGCTTTTTTAACGGAAAATTTCTCTTTTTTAAATATAGAAAAGCTCCATCTGTACAAGAAATAAAATCATATTTCGTGAAATCTGGAAGCTGATTTGGCGGATCTCCATTGAGAAATAATAGTGCTTTTTTCATAAAAATTACCTATCATTTGGATTCCAAAATTCTTCCGTTTCATTATCTATTTTTGAAACAAATCTTGATAAAACGAAAAGATAATCTGACAATCTATTCAAATATTTTATCAATTCTGGGCGAACTTCTTCTGTTTCATTTAAGAAAACCAAACTGCGTTCTGCTCTTCTGCAAACCGTTCTACAAACATGAAGTGAGGTTGCAGATTTTCCACCACCTGGAAGTATGAAATATTGCAAAGGTTGTAATTCTTTTTCAAAATCGTCCATCCAATTTTCTAATTCTTCAATTTCAATATCGGTAATCATCAATGTTAATCGGGATTTTCCGTTGGCTAATGTCAATTTATCAGTTGGAGTTGCAGATTCTGAACCTAAAGTAAATAAATCGAACTGAATTTTTTTGAGCTGAGAAAGTACTTTTTCATCTTCAATTTGGCTTTTTGCAACACCGATAAAAGAGTTTAATTCGTCTATATTTCCGTAAGATTCTACTCTTGCAGAAGCTTTGGAAACACGCGTCCCACCGTATAATGCGGTTTCTCCTTTGTCGCCAGTTTTTGTATATATTTTCATTGGATTGCTTTTCTTTAGAAAATTACGAAATTTCTATTCTATTTTTCGTTTACTTCTACAAAATGGTAAAAAGTAGAATTTTTTGGGTTAAAAATGAGTGTAGATTGAAGTGGAAATTTATTTATTCTATAAAATTCTAGTGTTTTATTGTTTTCTAATTCATTATAAAAAGAAGATTCTACAATGTTTTTTGGCAGAAAGTTTTTTATTAGCTTTAATTTTTCAATCATCATTTTACCATCAATTTTCTGAGCTTTTTTATCAGATTTTGATTCATTTTCAGTCGGTTGATTTTCTAAATTTTCTATAAGTTCATTTTTAGAACTAGTGTATTTGAAAACGATAGCTTTAGAACCTGTAGGAAGTGCAATACTTTTACCTTTTACGGAATCTAAAATTGCAATTTTATTATTTACAAAAACTTCTGAAAACGCTACATCTTGAGCATTTGTGAGATTATTGATGGTTTCGTTTACTTTTTTATTTACTTCTTCTTTGATGATTTCTGAGGTTTTATCTTTTACTTTTTGTTGAGTTTCATCGGCAATTTGACTCAATTCTTCTTTAGCTTTTTGGCAAGAAAAAGTAATTAAAATTATAAATAATGTAAAAATTAAATTCTTCAATGTGTAATGGTATTTATTAAAATTTCTTAAGCTACAAAAGGATGAGAAGCTTGATATTTCATAAGGTTTGTAGATTGTTTTTTTGCATTTTCTGAAAGTTCATCTGCAGAAATTTCTTTACCAATGGCTTCTTTCTGAAAAATAAAGGAATTATTTTGGTTTTTATCTACCAAATTATTAAAAACATGTTCTATTTCTGAATTAGCCAAAGATGCAAAACTTATATCTTTAAAATCATGAAAAATCTGAACATCTTTTCCTTGAAAATGTTCTTCTGCATAAGCTTCAAGCTGTTTTCTATTTTCAAAATTTCCAGAGAATACATGGTAAATTTGCTCCTTCTTTTTCGGGCGATTATCAATGCTTTGATACACGAAATTCTCTCCCAAAAAAGCTTCCCGAACTTGCGGATCATTCGCCAAATCTTCTGGTAAACCTTCTTTTAGAATTCTACCTTCAAACATGATGTAGGTTTTATTTGTAATCGCCAAAGTCTGCTGAACATTGTGATCTGTAATTAAAATCCCTATGTTTTTATCAACCAAACTTCGTACAATTTTCTGAATATCTTCCACAGCAACTGGATCTACACCTGCAAA
>CAXYUO010000143.1:0-6914 GCA_964292185.1 uncultured Frigoriflavimonas sp. | reverse complement strand
CTTCCAGCTTTAATTCTTAAAATTAGTCTATATTTATAAAATACAAACATACGAGATGTAAAAATGTTTAAAAGTTCGATAACCGCTCAAATGAAAAAGTAATGCAATGGTAATAACTTCTGAAGTATTCATTCTTGGTTTTCGCTTTGGTTTGTTCCCTAAAAGATAGGGTTGAGAAAATTTTTCAAATTCTTTACAAAATTCATCAACAATAGAAAATATTTACTCATTAATTTTTATTTTAATAAGTATTCGTGATGTGCTTCGCAGTTCAGTAATTTTATCGGAAGAAATCATAGGGCAAATTTCAGTTAAATCATTAATATTCAGAGTATTAAAGATACTAATTTTTGCCTTTTTTACCAAATTTATTTTAATAATTATTAATCGAACTCAGGTTTATAGAATTTTTTGAAAAATTGTTGGGTTTTGGCTCTGAATGGAAAGTTGAGAAATTGGAGTTTAATGAATTGACAAATGAAGTTGATATTTATCTAGATTTCAATTTAAAATCTTACAAAGAAAATCATAAAAACACCTACGAAAACTTATATGATTACAGAGAAATGCGTAGATGGCGTCACTTAAATATCATGCAATACAAAACATTTATTTGTGCTAGAATACCAAGAATAAAATCCCAATCTGGCAAGATAACAAGCGTAAAAGTACCTTGGGCAGGGGAAGGAGAACGGCATAGTTTTTTGTTTGAAAAGCAGGTAGTTGATGTTCTTTTGGCTACGAAAAACCAAACAAAGACCGCAAGTTTGATGGATTGTGGATTTAATATTATCAATCGAATTTTACATTTATCTGCCAAAAGAGGTTTAGAAAGAAGAGATGAAAATGTACGCTACAAAAGACTAAGTATTGACGAGAAATCCTTTCAAAAAGGGCATAAATACGCTACAGTTTTGAGTAATCCTGATGATGGAAGTATTATAGATTTGGTGGAAAGCAGGACGAAATGCGCTTGTAAAGAATTGCTAAATTCTAGTTTAAGTGCCGAGCAACAGTCTCATATAGAGTGTGTTTCGATGGATATGTGGAAACCTTTTCTCTCTGCGGTGGAAGAAGTTTTGCCTAAAAGTAAAAAAGTACATGACCGTTTTCATCTCATAAAATATTTAAACGATGCGGTGGATAAGGTACGAAGAAGAGAATTAGCCTCTGAACCTACATTGATCAACAGCAAATACTCAATGCTTAAAAATGTGGAAAATTTAACCAAAAAGCAATATCTGAAATTTGAAGATGTATTGAGAATCAATACCAAAGTAAGTAAAGCATGGAGATTGAAAGAGTGTTTTAAAGATTTGTTTGGCTGTGTGAGTTATAAAGAGGCAGAAAATCGGTTTTCAGATTGGCGTTCATTCTGTAAATGGGAAAACATACCCGAAATAATGAAGGTTGTAAATATGTTTAGCAGTCATTTCAAGGGTGTTTGCAACGCATTATCCAACAACTTATCTAATGGAATGGCGGAAAGATTAAATGGCAAAATACAAGAAATAAAAACCATCGGAAAAGGTTATAGAAAATTTGAAAATTTTAGAAGTGCCATTCTTTTCTTTAATGGGAATTTAAAACTATACCCACTCGGTTAGTGGTAGAACCAAAAAAATAGCATTTTTTTGTTTCAATTTTCTTCCTCTCTATTCACCAAATCCATAGAAAAAGCAGGCAAGCAAATCGCTATATATTCACAAGGATTTTCAAACGGATTACTGTATCGAATGCGAACTCCTTTTTCAATTTTTATACTTTCTCCTTTTTCTAAAATCACTATTTCTCCATCAATTTCAAATTGCTTTTTACCCGAAATAATATAAGTGTATTCCTCAAATTGTGGCGTTTGAAAGGGTTCTTTCCAACCAGGAGGTGCAACCATGTGTGCAATTGAAATTTCTGAGTTTCCAGTTGTTCCACCCCAAATTTCTTCGATTAATTTTCCATTTGTAGTTGGAACGATGAAAGGATTTTTTTGAATTTTAAAGTTTTTCATTTTTTTAAAATTAAATATTGATTAGATAAATATACAAATTTACATTTTACAACTCCATCAAAATGATTAAATTTACAAGTAAAATTATAATTAATGTTCACAGAAAATAATATTGTGTATTTTGAAACCGTAAGTGATCTCTACAAAGCACTCGGAATGCCAATAGAGCAAGATGCTCAGTTTACCATCAATAATTTATTAGAAATTCACAAAGAAATTCCTTATAAATCACCAGTTTTTCGAACAAATTATTATTCTTTTCTATTTATAAAAGATGGAAAAGGAAATTATACAACAGACAATCAAAAATTTAATTACAACTCTAAAACCCTATATTTTACAAATCCTGGACATTTAAAAGCATTTGAATTTGATGATTTAAAAGAGGGTGTTTTAATTACATTAAGCGAAGAATTTCTTAAAAATAAAGTAGAGAAAAAAGTGTTTGATGATTTTCCTTTTTTACTTTCGGAAATAGTACCGCCGCAAGAATTGTCGGATAAACAATTTCAAGAATTTGAGAAATTATATCAGCAGATTTTTGATGAATTTAACAATAATTCGCCGTATAAATTAAAAATTATTGGCAATTTATTCGTGGTACTTTTACTTAAAATTAAGGAACTTTTTTGGGAAGATTATTTACCAATCGAGGAAGGCAATCGAAGTTCACAAATCGTAAGTAATTTCAAAAAAGAATTAGATCAACATTTCAAAAATTTATTTGATGGTGAAGAATCTAAATTAAAGCAGCCAAAACATTTTGCTGATTCTCAAAATTTGAATGCTGCTTATTTTAGCCAAGTAATCACAAGTAAAACTGGAAAATCTGTTTCCTCCTGGATTGCCGAAAAAACATTAACTATTGCAAAATATTTGCTACATAATTCTCAATTGAGCATCAAAGAAATTGCTTATCAATTAGGATATTCTGAAGCATCTCATTTCAGCACTTTTTTTAAAAAACAAACTGGTATTTCGCCAAAAAAATTTAGAAATAATTAAAATTGATTGATAATCTAAAGATTCTATACGTTTTCCTACAATCTAAATATTGAAATGATGAAAATATATCATCAAATTTGCATTATTAATAAAAAAATAATACAATTATGAGCAAATTAGATTTAAACGGAAAAGTAGTTTTAATAGCAGGAGGTGGTAAAAACCTAGGTGGATTATTAAGTAAAAACTTTGCCGCAAAAGGTGCAAAAGTAGCTATTCATTATAATAGTGAAAGTTCAAGAGCAGAAAGCGAAGAAACTTTAAAAACGATAGAAGCAGCTGGTGGTGAAGCATTTTTGTTCCAAGCAGATTTAACAAATGTTGAAAATATTACTAAATTTTTTGTAGAAACAAAAGCAAAATTTGGAGGAATTGATATCGCCATCAATACAGTAGGAATGGTGATGAAAAAACCATTTACAGAAACTACCGAAAAAGAATATGATACTATGTTTGATATTAACGCAAAAGTAGCGTTTTTCTTCATCCAAGAAGCTGGAAAACATTTGAATGATGGTGGGAAAATCAATACTATTTTAACTTCCCTTTTAGCAGCTTACACCGGAATGTATTCTATGTATGCAGGTTCTAAAGCTTCTGTAGAGCATTTTACAAGAATGGCTTCTAAAGAATTTGGACCAAGAGGAATTTCTGTAACTGCAGTTGCACCTGGACCAATGGATACTCCGTTTTTTTATGCTCAAGAAACCGAGCAAACCGTGGCATATCATAAATCTATGTCGGCTCTTGGTGGTTTGACAGACATCAAAGATATCGCCTCTTTTGTGGAATATTTAGTAACTGATGGTTGGTGGATTACCGGACAAACTATTTTTGCAAATGGTGGTTACACAACAAGATAAGATGATGAAAAATGAAAGTCAGTTTTTTAAAACTGACTTTTTTTCTGTTATATTTACATTAAATTTAAAATTATGATCACAAAAATAATCAGTGGCATTTTAATTTTGGGCATCGTTTTTATGGGAACGAAGCAAGGTTTAGCAATGGTACAAAGCAAACCAGAAATGTTGGAAATGCTCGGAAAGTTTGGTTTTGATAAAACGGTGGTTCTGCTTTTAGGAATAGTAACACTGTTATCTTCGATAATGATTCTTTTTCCGCAAACATTTGTTTGGGGAAATTTTCTAATGGCGGCAACTATTTTACTGCTTTTATGTTTTCAATTATACATCGGTAATTGGAAAGGTGCAGCGATGGAAGTTCCGTTTTTATTACTAAATCTTCTCGCTATTTATTTAAAACATCCATTAAGCCAACAATAATGAAATATTTAAGTTTAATTTTAGTAGCACTTTCAATATCAGCTTGTGCACAGAAAGTGGAGAAAAAATCGGAAAATGAAAAGCAACAAACCTCACCAGAAAATTTATTAAAACAAAACAACATGAATGAAAATAACAATCCAGAAATAGTAATTAAATCATTAATTGAAGCAATGTCTGAAAATAATGCAGCGAAAATTCGTTCGCTATTTGCAGAAAATGCGTCGCAAGCTTATGGAGACTCTCCTTCAAAATCTGGTAAAGATTTCTTCAAATGGTTAGAAAGCGATATTATCGAAAGAAATGGTCTTGTAGAAAATGCGAAGTATGAGGTGGATGGAAATTCCGTAATCGTTACGGGGCAATACAGCAGCAAAGGATATACGAACAAAGCTAATTTTCTTTTTTCAGTCGAAGATGGTAAAATTATGAGTTGGCAGATGAGATATTAGAATTAAATTTGTGATAATAATTTTGGGGAAATTTTCTGTTGAAATTCCTTTTTTTTATTTTCATAAATATCTTATTTTTGCCAAATGATATACCATGACGAAACTTTTTTAGAAAATATATGCATCAATTTTGTAGGAAACCAAACCCATCACGAAGCTTTGGTTACAACAGATGAAGAAGCAATTCTAGATGATGAAATGAAAGAATTATTGAAAAATTATTTTCTAAAACCTTTCAAAACAGATATTTTATTTGAATTTTATGACGATTTGAAGCTTGATAACAATCAAGTTTACACCAGCGTACAAGAAATTTTCAAAAATCCTGCAGAAATTGCAACCCATTCTTCAAAATTGGCGAATTTGCTTTTCGAAGCATCTATAAACCCAAGAACCAAAGGTGGCGAATTTTATATTTGCTATTTCAATAATGTAATTTTGAAAGGAGAATCTTGTGATGCAATCGGTCTTTTCAAATCAGAAAATAAAGATACTTTCCTACAAATTTCTCCAAATAATGAAAATTTCCTTCTAGAAACTGCTAAAGGTATCAACTTAAATAAATTAGACAAAGGTTGTGTAATTTTTAATAATGATGAAGAAAATGGCTACACTTTATCCATTGTAGATGGCACAAGTAAAGCAGAAGTAAGCTATTGGATGGACGAAATTTTGCAAGTTCAGCAGAAAAAAGACAACTATTTTGATACCCAAGAAACTTTAACTATTTACAAAGATTTTATTACCAAAAAATTACCAGAAGAATTTGAAATTTCTAAAGTAGATCAAGCAGATTTTCTAAATAAAACAATGGATTTCTTTAAAGAAAAAAAGCAATTTGATTTTGAAGAATTTACCACAGAAGTTTTGAAAGATCCAAGCGTAATAGAAAGCTTTGGAAATTATAAATCCGACTACGAACAAGAAATGCAAGTTTCTGTTTCAGAAGATTTTGCGATTAATAATGTAGCCGTTAAAAAACAAGCAAGCAGTTATAAAAGTATAATCAAATTAGATAAAAATTTCCATATTTACGTTCATGGAAATAGAAATTTAATTCAGCAAGGATCGGATGAAAATGGAAAATTTTACCAATTGTATTATGAAAAAGAAGATTAAGTACAATCACATGAATAAAAAATTTTTCAACCTCTTATTTTTCATTTCTCTTTTATTCGCAGTAATGGGAATTTTCTCAGAAATATTTTATTATTATCAAATATCAAACTTAGAATCATTTGCTGATTCAGAAAAAGTCAATCAATTTTTATGGATTTTCCAATCAATTTATGTTAATATAGGATTTTCTGGTCCTATTCTAAATATTTATAACATCATATTTTACATACTTCTATTATTTGGAGCCCTGTTTTTTTACTTTAGTAAAGGCAAAGAAGTACGGCTTTTAAGATTTTTTTACGCCATATTGTTAATAACCAAAATTATCTCATTTTTTGTATTTATTTTGCATCGCTTCTTTTTCAAAAATACTTTTGTACAAGAACAGGAAGTGGATATGAAGTATTTTTTCTATTTGATAGTGCCATCAATTTTAATTTTATTTCATATTTTTATTAGTTATTGGGTTTTGAAGGTTACAAGTATCAACAGAAAAATGAAAATTAAACTAAAGTTAAATTCTGAAAATTATGAAATTGTAGAATCTAAAAAAATCGACAGATTGATTCATTTAGTTATTGATAGTATAATAATGGTATTTGTATTTTTTTCAATTACTGGTGCTTTTGTTAATTATCAGTTTATTACTAAAAATGAAGTGATTCCAAGTTTTCTTAATAATCAATTTGGTGCTTTTTTGATTAGCTTATTTATTGCTTTTATTTATTACCCTTTCTTTGAAGGTATTTTTGGAGCAACACCAGGAAAATTTTTAACAGATTCGAGAGTTGTAAATCCCAAATCTGAGATTCCAGAAATTTCCACCATTTTTGTCAGAACCTTATGCCGACAAATTCCATTCAATGCAATATCATTTTTCGGAAAAAAAGGTTGGCATGATACATTTTCAAAATCTTATGTTGTAAAAGAAGAGAATGAGAAAACCTATACTATTTATATAATTATGTTGTTTATTTTTTGCTTTTCATTTGCTATTTATTGGGCTTTTAAAGATTTTAATTATTAGAAATTACCCATTACCTATTA
>CAXYUO010000142.1:0-6923 GCA_964292185.1 uncultured Frigoriflavimonas sp. | reverse complement strand
TTTAAATTTTCGTGTGCAAAGATACGAAAAATTAGATAATAGATGGTGAGATGTGAGATGTGAGAATTTTCGCAAATTAAATTGAAGAATTTTAAAAAATGATTACAAGATTCACCATTAACTTGATGAATGAATTAAAATATTAAGATTTGAAAATAGATATTAAAAGCAGTCTTAAAAAAATTCATTTACAATTTTTTTAAATATTTTTATTTAAAAGATTTAACTTTTCTGAATTTCGATAATCAAACGATGAATCTAAAAACTAATAAAATAATATCTTAAAAGATGAAACATTTACTACTTATACCTTTTACACTTTCCAGCCTTTATCCTACTGCAACTATAAAAAGAAATTCTCCAGTAGATACTACTCAAGTAATAAACGGTTCCCTGTTATATAAAATTTCGCAGGAGGACAATTATGTTCATCTAAATATAAGTACCAAAGATAAAATGTCTGCAATGTCGATCCTAAAAAATGGACTTACCATATATTATGATATTGATGGAAAAAAACAGAAGGATGTCTCTATAAAATATCCAAATAATAATACGATAAGTCAATTTCGAGGAGGCAACCTTTTAAATCTAGCAAACGGTATCGACTTGAATAGTATAATTGAGCAATTACCTGCAGAAGCAGAATATGGTTATCATGAAATAAAGCGGACCTTTAATAAAGACTTAAATAGTTTTGATATTTTTATTGATGTGATTTACAACGAATCTAATCAATTGTTTGAATTTTCAGTTACCATTCCGAAAATTAAAATCTCATCACAAAAAAATACAGATTTTTCGAAATTATCCATTGGAGTTGTATTTAATAAAATGGAAAGAAAAAGTGAACAAGTTGGAGAACAAGCTCAAAGCAATGGAGGTAGAAGTGGCGGAGGTAGAGGAAATGGTGGAGGTGGCAGAAATGGAGGTGGACGTGGAGGAAATGACCGTCAAAATGGGCAAGTTCAAAATTCTGCAGATGCAAAATCAACCCCTGATTTTTGGTTTGATGCTAAATAAGCAAACATTATTTTAAAAATTTTCCTGTTTCAGTCGTGATTTCACGCCTATCTTTTAACTAAAATTTTTCAATAATTGCATGTGGAGCATTCATAAATTGTTTGTTTCTTCTGTGCAAACCGTTTTGATTGCGGTTATTTTATAAAATTATTTTTACGGGTGCAAGGATACGGAATTTTTTAGATTGAAATATTCTGAAATCTAGGTTAAACGCATTAAAATGTTTTAAAAAAATTATTAAAATCAGAAATTATTTATGATATTCATATTAAACGCAAGGTTAAACAAAGATATATTTATTTTTCTTGAAAATATTTTAAGTTAAACCAAGGCATTTCATTTAAAAAAGAAAAACAAATTGTTTTACGAAATTAAGATTTATCGCCTTTGTTTATCTTTATCAGAAGTGTTTTTGTATAAACTCCTTGTTTAACTTTGCGTTTATTTTAATGTGTTTGACCTGTTCTGAAATCAAATTCAATATAATTATTGATTAAATAACACTTTAGTAAATTTTGTTTAATCTTTGAAATTTTGACAAAATGGTAAAACAAAAAAAATCGTCTCAACATAATATTGAGACGATTTCTTAAATTTTTTAGAAAAAAATTATTTTCTTAATCCTAATTCAGCAATAATAGCTCTGTATCTAAGGATATCTTTCTTTTTAAGATAATCTAAAAGTGATTTTCTTTTACCTACCAAAAGTACCAAAGAACGCTCAGTTGCGTAATCTTTATGGTTTTTTTTCAGATGACCTGAAAGATGGTTGATTCTAAAAGTAAAAAGTGCAATTTGCCCTTCTGCAGATCCTGTGTTTGCTGCTACTCCACCATGTTTAGCGAAGATTTCTGATTTTTTTTCTGATGTTAAGTACATTCAAATATTATTTTAATGATTATTATGTAACGAACGGCAAAAATACTACTATTTTTGATAATGACAAAATAAATTGTATTATATAGCTCAAATATAATAAACAAAATTTTGTTTTCACTTTTTAAACTCCAATTTTATTCAGGTCAAACGCATTAAAATTATTTAGGTCTATTTACCCACAGATTTCACAGATTTACACTGATAAATGTGCTTTTCACATTTTAAATGCTGTTAAAATTAACTAAAAAAAAGTAGTTCCGGCAGAAAAATTATTAGAATTTTTAGAAAATCTGTGAAATCTGTGAAAACTGTGTGCTAAATTTTTTTAGTGCGTTTGACCTGAATTTTATTACTTCTTAAATCTAAATGGAAAAAATTGTTTGTATATTTGTTACTCACAAAATGATGAAGCGCACTTTTATCCCTTTTTTAATTTTATTATTTCTAAACACTACAATTTTGAAAGCTCAAAGTGGTGAATATGTTTCTATAAACAAAGAAAAAACCACAATTATATATTTCAACCCAGAAATAGTTCCGGAAGTAGATGAGATAAAACAAGCAACTTTCGAGGCATTTTTCACATCGGTTTCAGATTATTATAGTTCAATTAACAATTCAAAAATGCTTCGTGTTCAAAATCTTATACAATATGATGATGTAAACAAAACTGACATTATCGAAAGTTGTAAAAATAACGACGCAAAATTTGCAGTTGTACCAAAAGTAAAATTCTTTAAAGTAGGATTTGGAAAATATATTCTTTCTAGCCAAGTAATAGTGAGCTTGAAATTATATGATGCAAAAGGAGATTTTCTATACGAGAAATCTTACGATACCTTCCGAAAAAAAGCCAGAATACTAGGTTCTGCAGAAAACTCTATCAAACTTGGAACAAAAGGAGTTCTGAAAATGATGACGAAGGAATTACACAAAATAAAAAATAACAACCCTGTACCTCTCTGAAATTTCAAGTTTTAAACAGGTTCTTATTTTTTTAAAAATTTAACTATTTTTGCAGCTTGAAATAATCTATGTCTGAAATAACTGAAATCCTTTTAAATCCAGCCGATATTGCGGAAAATCTATGTGATCTTCCTGCAAGTGATCGCTTGTTGGCTTTTCTAAAATTACCAAAAGATTTAAAAGTAGAAGTATTTGGGCATTTAGATCCAGATTTTCAAGAAGAAACCATTAGAAGCATTGGTAATGAGCAAGTTGCAGAAATTCTTAATGCTATGCAACCAGATGATAGAACTGCACTTTTAGAAGATTTTCCAGATGAATTGATCAAGTCTTCCATCAATCTATTGAATCCGAAAGAACGCAGAATTGCTTTGCATCTTTTGGGATATGATGAAGATTCCATCGCAAGATTAATGACGCCATATTATATACAAATTCGACAAGAATGGACGGTTGCACAATGTTTTTCGCAGATAAAAAAAGTAGGAAGCAAGGTAGAAACCCTCAATTATTTGTATGTTGTTGATGAAAAAAATCATTTAATAGATGATTTAGACATTAGAAAAATTCTTCTAGCAGATGAAGAGCAATTGGTTTCAGAATTGATGGATAATGAGTTTGTATCGATTACTACCACAACTTCCAGAGAAGATGCAGTTCCCTATTTTGAGAAATACGATAGAAATGCGATACCAATTGTAACCGCAGCTGGTGTTTTGGTAGGAATTGTAACGATAGATGATATTTTAGATCAAATCGAGGAGCAAAATACCGAAGATATTCAGAAATTTGGTGGTGTTGCTGCTTTGGACGAACCTTATATTCAAACGCATTGGTTTGAAATGATAAAAAAACGTGGTTTTTGGTTGATAGTACTATTTTTACTGCAATTAATAACCGCAACAGTGATGACGTATTATGAAAAAGAAATTGCAAGTGCAGTGGTACTTTCACTTTTCATTCCATTAATTATTTCAAGTGGTGGAAATTCAGGTTCACAAGCTGCAACTTTGATAATTCGTGCGATGGCGTTACAAGAAATCACCTTGAAAGATTGGTGGATTGTGATGCGAAAAGAGCTAATTACGGGTTTATTTTTGGGTTCACTTTTAGGAATTATCGGATTTTTTAGGATTTATATTTGGCAAGTAACAGGTTTGTATGATTATGGAGAATACTGGTTTTTCACGGGAGTAAGTGTTGCCATTTCTTTAGCAATGATCGTACTTTGGGGAACACTTTCTGGCTCTATGGTTCCATTTATTTTGAAAAAATTTAATTTAGATCCAGCAACTTCTTCTGCTCCATTTGTGGCAACTTTGGTGGATGTTACCGGTTTAATTTTCTATTTTACAATTGCAGGATTTTTTCTTGCAGGGAAATTGCTTTAAAACATGAAAATAGTTTCTCTTGTTCCTTCTATTACAGAAACTTTGTTTGATTTTGGTCTTACAAAATTTGAAGTAATTGGGAGAACAAAATTCTGCATTCACCCAGCAAATCAGGTGGAAAATGTTCCAATAATTGGTGGAACAAAAAACTTGAATATTGAAAAAATTCTAGCTTTAAAACCAGACCTCATCATTGCAAATAAAGAAGAAAACGAGAAATTGCAGGTAGAAGAATTGGCAAAACATTGCAGAGTTTGGGTTACAGATATCGCAACGCTTTCCGACAACGAAAATTTCCTATGGGAATTGGGAATGGTATTAAAAAAACGACAATTTGCTATTGAAATAAACCAAAAAATTTCTAAAATTTTCAATAAAATTAAAATCAATCAAAATAGAAAAAAAGTGGCTTATATTATTTGGCAAAATCCAATGATGACTATTGGTGGAGATACTTTTATCAATAGTATTTTAAAAGAAATTGGCTTCGATACTATTTTTGAAAATAGAAATCGTTACCCAGAAATTACATTTGAAGAAATAGAGAATGCGGATATGGTTTTTCTATCTTCGGAACTATTTCCTTTTAAGGAAAAACATTTGCAAGAATTTCAAGAAAAACTTCCTAACTCAAAAATAATTCTAGTAGATGGCGAAGCATTTTCTTGGTTTGGAACACATCTTTTGCAATGTGAAGATTATTTTAAGAAATTAAGCGAATTATAAAATTTGTCTAATGATAATCTATTCTAAAATAATAGATCTTAATTCTTCGATTGTCATTATTGAATTATCTTCAACTTGCGAGATTCCTCGATGAATCATTCTGTGGCAGTTACTACACAACAATGCTATATCATCAATTGATGTAAGAGTTTTTTTACTTTCACTTAATGGTTTTTTGTGATGTGCTTCTATAAATCCTTTTCCAATTTCTCCATATTTTTCAAAAAAAGAGAATTCACAAATCTCGCAATTTAACATTGGATTTGATTTTAATGCGTCTGCCTTTATTTTCTTTATTAAACTACTACTTCTTTCAAATCTCATGTGTTTCGCAAGTTTACTTTCTCCTTCTACAAAAACTGGCTCAAAATCTTCAATAATTTCAAAGGGTAAATGTATTTCTTTCGATTTATATAGTTTTAAAACATTTCTAAATATAAAAAGATGAAAATCTTGAGTAAGCCAATTCCAATCTACCTTATCAAATGAGGTTTTAGGTTGAATCTTAAGTTCAGGATGATTTTTATAAAATTGATTCCAAACTTTTAGGTGGATTTCTTCTATTGGAAATTTTTTCAGTTCAAATTCGGTTTCTTGCATATATTTTTGGCAAGTTTGAATATAATTAAAACCCGTTTTAGGAAATTTATTAATATCTGTTTGAAATAAATAATTTATAGTTTCATTAAAACCTATCATTGGAATAGGGAATAAATTTTCAGGAAAAAGCGAAGACAACCAAGCACTTAATGCTGTAAAACTCATAGTTCTATTTGCCCAATCAATATTTTCAAATTTAGAATTTTGAAAATTCCTAAAGAGTGCGATATCGTGAAGTTCTAAATAAGTTTTAAGTGTTACTTTTCCACTTTTTTGAATAAATTGAATTCCTCTGGATTTGTCATAATTTATCTTTTGGGAATTTAATAATATCAACAGAATCTGTTCATCAGTTTGGTTGTCAAAATCAATATTACTTTGCAGATAATTAGCAAATTCAAATTTATACGCTTCTTCAATTATCCACTCAGATGAATTTAAATGCTTTAAGTATTTTAATATATTTTGATTTATAATATCAATTCTCATTTTAATAAAATATTCATTTTTCACTTTAAAATCTACAAAATCTGCCCTAAATTTTCGCAAAGCCATTTCAATAGTTCTTTATCTTCATCGGTAAATGGATTGAGGTAATGAGAATCTATATCTATTTGCCCAATATTTTCTCCATTTTTGAAAATAGGAACTACCAATTCTGCTTTTGTAGCAATAGAACAACTCAAATAATTATCTTGAGATTTCACATCTGGAACTTCAAATAATTCTCCAGAAACTGCCACTTGTCCACAAATTCCTGTGCCAAAAGCAATTGTTGTATGGTCGGTTTTTTCGCCAACATAAGGTCCTAAAATCAGCTCTTCTTTTTCGCCATTTCTAAAATAGAAACCTGTCCAATTATAATATTTTATTTCTTGATCCAAGAGAACACAAATCTTCTGCAACTTCTCTTCTACAATCATTTTTGGACTTTCGATTATTGTGGAAAGTCTTTTTTTTAATTCTAACATTAGTTTAAATTATTATAGGTAAATTCTTTTAATTCTACTTCTTCTTTGTAGCCGAACATACCACGTTCTTTTATCATATTTGCTACTATTTCTGGTACATCAGATTCCCAACCTTTTTCGTTTGAAGTTATTTTTCTTAAAACTTCTCTAGAATAAATTTCAGAAAAAGCAGGGTTGTAATCTACAATATCTTTTATTCTATTATTTAAAATAAAATATTTGTATAATTCTTTCAAATTATCATGTACTTTTAAATTGTGAGAGTTCAATTGTTGCCCAGTTTCTGCATCTTTGTAAGGATATAGATAAACCATCATATCTTTTCGGAAAAACTTCCCGAAAGCTTCTAAAATTCCTCCAGATAAAT
>CAXYUO010000141.1:0-6927 GCA_964292185.1 uncultured Frigoriflavimonas sp. | reverse complement strand
CTAATTTATTCTTGAAATTAAATTTTTGAAATCTCAATAGATGTTGTAACAAAGTTATACTATCTTCTATTTTTTGATCAAGTTTAAAATCTTTTATTTTATTAATTGTTTGTTCTTTAATTAAATAATTTTGATCAAGTTGTTTATTAATAAAATTGAGCATTCCCTTCATTTCTATAAAAACAATTTTACCTAATAAAGCATCTAAAATTAAAGCATCGGCTGATTTATATTGTTGAATATTTTGACCTTTAAAAATAAGTTCTTTTGTTTTATCAAAATCTATCGTTTCAACTTTAGATTTTTCACAGCAAGATTTGTCCAATACTCCTAATTCTTTGACTTCGAAATATTTTTCAGATACACCAAATTCTAAAAATTTTTGTAAAAATATTTTTATTCCCATACCAAATCAGTAAATGGTTTGGATAATGAGGCGAAAATCATATTCAAATCATTTGTCGCATCAATTAAATTTGATTGCAAGTTTTCTTTATTTTGTTTTGCAAAATAATAACTACTTCTTTCTTGTAAATTTTCTTTTTCAGAATAATATTGTAAGGCATTAATCATATATGGACTATGAGAGGTAATAATAACAGGTATGTTTGCTTTTACTAATTCTATAATTATTTCAGCATATTTTAGTTGCCATTCTGGATGTAGATGGTTTTCTGGTTCATCTATCACAAGTAAACTTTTTGTGTTGATTACATCCGCTTGAAGCAAAAGTTGAATCAATCCAAAAGATTTTATACCTGAAGCGGTATTGAGAGCTTTTATTTTTTGTTTTTTATTATTAACGAATTCTAACTCATTAGTATCTCTATTAAACGAATAATTACCTCCAATTATAGAATAAATGGCTTTAATTAAATTCATAGAATCGAAATCGTTTTCAAAAAATAATCTTTCACTAAAATACTTTGCTTCAGATAATTTATTTACTAAATCTTTGATATGAAGTGCTACTTTCGGACGAGAATTTAAAAATCTATCTCTTTTGTTAGAATCTTCAAACACGACATCAGCAAACTGAATTAAATCATACAGTTGCATAAGTAAAGGCGTTTCTATAAATATAACATCTTTATAAGATAAATCATCATTAAAATGAAGTGAGGTAATTTTGTCTTTTTCTATTTCTACATTTATCAAATTATTTTCACCTGCAAAATAACTAATCTTGGTTTTCTTTCTTAGTCCTTTTGGGGAAACATCATTTAAAAATTCAGAAAATATAACTTTTGACAAAGCTCTTTGTATTTGCTCCTTTTTGTCTTCATCTATTAAAATAGTATTTTTAATTTTATTTAAAATATCTATTGAATTTTTTAATACCTCCTTATTATTAATATGTTCAGTTAAAATTACTTTCTTATAATCAAATAATCCATCAATATCGTCATTTATTTCAGTAGTGATGATGTCAATGTTTTGAACTTTAATATTTCCGAAAAAATTATTAGGATGAAAAACTTCTCGCATTAAATGAAAACTTATATTTCTTCTAAGAAGATTATATAATTCCGAGATCAAATCCGTAACTCTATGTTCTCTACTTTCTTTTAAATCTTGTTTGTATCTACTTACTCCTTTTATCAAAGAAAACAATACTTTACCAGCTGTACTTTTACCTGTGTCATTTTCTCCTGCTATTACAGTAAGTCCGTTTATTTTTATTTTAGCAATTCCAATTTTACCAAAGTTTTCAATTTCTAAATATTCACCTAAGCTTTTTAGAGGTTCATTTTTTTTATAAACATAATAAATTGAAGTTCTATTAAAAACAAATCCCGTTTTGATTTTTTTAATTTCTGATGGTTTTTCAAAAACAATTGCACATCGTTCTTCCAATGCATTATCATTGCTTTTTCCATTTAATCTATCAGTAATCCAAGTGCCATAAAGTTCTTCTTGATATTGAATTGCTTCTTTAAAATTGCCTAATTTGGATAATCCAGCAATTGTAACAACATCTAACAAATCTGCTATAAAGTACTCTCTATCTGAATTTATAATCATTACTTTACTAAATTCTTTTGCTCTATATCTATTGATTTTCCAAGCCATTGAAACTCCAATTTTTTGAATTTTGTGAATTTCTGCATCGCTTTCTCTAATTACAAGTCCAGAAAAATCTGGAAATTCTTTGTATATGGCATCAAATAAATTCATCTATCTGTTTTTATGTAAATATATTGTTTTAGTTTTAAAAATCAATCCACTTTAAGGATTTATTATGCTTGTCGAATGTTTTATATTTTATTGATTTGCGTTTCGTAGGATTTTATTGCAGGAAGTTCGGATGGAATTCCTTGCTGGATTTGTTGTTGGAAAGTCATTTTATCGTTCAAAATTTTTGAGTTTTAAATTAGATATTTCTAATTTTTAAAGATATTCAAAATAGAAAACATATAAAAATGAAACGCGAAAAATTATGTAATCCTAAAATTTGTGCAAGAATTCCCTTTCTTTGGAGGTGTGTCAAAAATTCAAAGAATTTTTGACGGGATGGTATTTTTAGAGGTATATAACTATCATTTTCCACCCCGTCTTCTCCCTTTGGTTTAAACCATCCCTCCAAAGGAGGGGAATTTAAAACAAAAATTGAATTTTAAAACTTAATTTTCAACTGAAAAACCACCCCGTCAAAAAAACTATAAGAATCACTCAAAACTTAGTTTAAGTGATTTAATAATTTTTTAAAATTTAACATTTACATCTGCTCCATTTTAAAACTCATACTCTCAATCACTTTCAAAATTGCCTCTACTGTGTCCATTGATGTTAAACAAGGAACGCCATTTTCTACAGAAGTTCTGCGGATTTGGAAACCGTCTCTTTCAGATTGTTTTCCTTTAGTCATGGTGTTTACAATGTATTGAACTTTTCCAGATTGAATTAAATCTATCAAATTAATTTCGGGATTTTCTTCAATTTTGTAACCAATTTTGGTACGAACTCCGTGTTCTTCAAAATAATTTGCAGTTCCTTCTGTTGCCCAAATTCTGAAACCAATTTCCTTAAATCTTCTTGCTAATTCGCAAGCTT
This sequence comes from uncultured Frigoriflavimonas sp., assembly GCA_964292185.1. Lineage (GTDB taxonomy): Bacteria > Bacteroidota > Bacteroidia > Flavobacteriales > Weeksellaceae > Frigoriflavimonas. The sequence continues at coordinate 3,873 of CAXYUO010000141.1, read as the reverse complement.
CAGCTTTGTGTTTATCGGCTACTGTAAAGAGAATTGCACCATGAAGTGGTACTTTTCTACCAGAACCGATTAATCCTTTATACAAAGCTTTTTCCAAAGTGGTGTCTTTTCCCATGACTTCTCCTGTAGATTTCATTTCTGGTCCGAGAGAAATATCAACTCTTGTTAATTTAGAAAAAGAGAAAACTGGAACTTTTACAAAAACCCCATCTTTCACAGGTTGTAAACCATTTTTATATCCTAAATCTTTTAATTTTTGACCTAAAATGGCTTTTGTCGCCAAATTTGCCATCGGAATTTCAGTAATTTTAGATAAAAAAGGAACGGTTCTACTTGATCTCGGGTTTACTTCAATTACATATACATTTCCATCAGACAAAACATATTGAATATTCATTAAACCAATAACATTCAACCCTTTCGCCAATCTTTCGGTGTAATCTACCAAAGTTGCAATTTGGTCTTCAGTAATATTTTGAGGTGGATAAACCGCGATAGAATCTCCAGAATGAACGCCTGCTCTTTCGATATGCTCCATAATTCCTGGAATTACTACAATTTCGCCATCACATATTGCATCAACTTCTATTTCTTTTCCTGTTAAATAACGGTCAATCAAAATTGGATGTTCAGAATTTTCTTTCACTGCATTTGTCATATAATGAGCGAGTTCTGTTTCATCATACACAATTTCCATGGCTCTTCCTCCTAAAACGTAACTCGGACGAACCAAAACTGGAAATCCGATTTCGTTGGCAATAATTAGAGCTTCTTCTTTCGTGAAACAGGTTTTTCCTAAAGGTTGCGGAATTCCCATTTCTTGAAGTGCAGCTTCAAATTTATTTCTATTTTCAGCTCGATCTAAATCTTCCAATGAAGTTCCCAAAATTTGAACGCCATGAGCTGCTAATTTATCTGCTAAATTGATGGCGGTTTGTCCACCAAATTGTACGACAACACCTTTTGGTTTTTCCAATTCGATGATGTTCATCACATCTTCTTCCGTTAAAGGTTCAAAATATAATTTATCGGAAATAGAAAAATCTGTGGAAACGGTTTCTGGATTATTGTTAATGATAATCGATTCGTAACCCAATTCTTTAATCGCCCAAACGGAATGAACGGTGGCGTAATCGAACTCTACACCTTGTCCAATTCTGATAGGACCAGAACCTAAAACTATAATTTTCTCCTTGTTTGAAGGCACACTTTCATTTTCTTCTTCGTAAGTTCCATAGAAATATGGGGTTTCACTTTCAAATTCTGCGGCGCAAGTATCGACCATTTTGTAAACAGGCATTACTCCATTATTCTTCCGGAATTCAAAAATTTCCTTTTGGTTAGAATTCCATAGATGAGCAATATTTAAATCTGAAAAACCAAGTTTTTTGGCTTCTAATAAAATTTCTGTGTTGAATTTATTTTCAGCAATTACTTTTTCAAAATCGATGAGTTTTTTAATTTTCCAGATGAAAAATTTATCAATTTTACTCCATTCTACAATTTTTTCCCAATCGTAACCTCTTCGCAAAGCATCACCAATAATGAATAATCGCTCATCATCACAAACTTTTATTCTTCTTTCGATTTCTTCATCTGTTAAAGCTGCAGCATCTTTTGTTTTTAATCCGATATGTCTTAAACCAGTTTCCAAAGAACGAATGGCTTTTTGCAAAGATTCCTCAAAATTTCTACCGATTGCCATCACTTCTCCTGTTGCTTTCATTTGAGTAGAAAGTCTTCTATCTGCAGTTTCAAATTTATCAAATGGAAAACGTGGAAATTTAGTAACTACATAGTCTAATGCAGGTTCAAAACAAGCATAAGAAGTTCCAGTTACGGGATTCATAATTTCGTCTAAAGTTAAACCTACAGCAATTTTTGCGGCAATTTTCGCAATCGGATAACCTGTTGCTTTACTTGCTAAAGCCGATGAACGCGAAACTCTTGGGTTTACTTCGATGATATAATAATCATAAGAATGCGGGTCTAAAGCCAATTGAACATTGCAACCGCCTTCAATTCCTAAAGCACGAATAATTTTTAATGATGAATTTCTCAGCATTTGATATTCTCGATCTGAAAGTGTTTGCGAAGGTGCAACAACGATAGAATCTCCGGTATGAACACCTACTGCATCTATGTTTTCCATGTTACAAACCACAATTGCATTGTCGTTTTTGTCGCGCATTACTTCGTACTCGATTTCCTTGTAACCAGCAATGGATCTTTCAATCAAACATTGGCGAACTGGGGAATATTTTAAACCAAAACTGGTAATTTCTTTCAACTCCTCTACATTGCTTGCGATTCCACCACCGGTTCCACCCATCGTAAATGCGGGACGAACGATTAAAGGAAATCCTATTTTTTCTGCAAATTTTAAAGCGCCTTCAACATCATTTACAATGTCAGAATCTGGAACGGGTTCGTTTAAATCTCGCATTAATTCGCGAAATAAATCGCGGTCTTCAGCTTGATTGATGGCAGAAAGCTTGGTTCCTAAAACCTCAACCTTGCATTCTTCCAAGATTCCAGAATTTTGCAGTTCTACGGCCATATTTAGTCCGGTTTGTCCACCCAAAGTTGGCAAAAGCGCATCTGGACGTTCTTTGCGGATAATTCTGGAAACAAATTCCAGAGAAATTGGCTCGATGTAAACTTTATCGGCAATTTCTACATCCGTCATAATGGTTGCAGGGTTAGAATTGATGAGTATCACACTATAACCTTCTTCTCTTAAAGATAAGCAAGCTTGCGTTCCGGCGTAATCGAATTCTGCGGCTTGTCCGATGATGATTGGACCACTTCCGATTACGAGGATTGTTTTTATGTCTGTTCTTTTCATTTTTATTAATGTAACAATTTATCAATCCTTCAAGGTTTTGGAAACCTTGAAGGATTAATTATTTAATTTAATTATTTTCTTCATAGTAGTAGGAATAATCAATTCCTTTCATATACATTTCTCTGTCGTTGATTTTGTTGGTCAATGCATTTTTTAGCAAATGAATGAGGATTTTACCTTTTGAAGCACTCATTATCATTGCATTCATATAATCTGTTTTTGATATTTTGCTCCAATCAATACAATTTTTAAGACGTTTCTTCAGAATTAAATCCAGCCAGATTCTGGTTCTTCTTCCATTTCCTTCCATAAAAGGATGAGCAATATTCATTTCAATGTATTTTTCTACAATCTCATCAAAAGTATTTTCAGGCATTTCTTCTATTTGGGTTAAAGTTTCTCCCAAAAAATGAGATGTTGCAAATTGAAAACCACCTTTCGATATATTTTTCTGTCTTATTTGTCCTGCAAAATCATATAAACCACCAAATAAATAAGCGTGAATTTGTTGTAAACCTTTTGCAGTGCCAACTTCGATGCTGTCGATAAGAGAACTTTCAAATAATAAATATGCTTTGGTTTTGCTTTTTCCGTCAATGCTTTCATCGCTATAAGTAAACCATTCGATAAATCGGTTTGCTTGTTTGCTTGGAAATTGTTTTCCTAATGCGATAATTCCTTTGTAATCGAGCATATCTGTCAAACGTTTTTTACCATCTGGTGCGAGAATTTTCAACTGGGTAGTCGCACTAACCACTTCATTATTTTCTTTTTTTAATTTGGCTTTCAGATATTTCCAATAGTTTCGTGTTTTTGTATAATCATCTTGATTAGTGAGAACTGCAACAATATCCAAAACCGAAAAACACCACTTCGCATTTTGCTCGTCCCATAAGGCACGAACTTCTCTGTCATCGAAAAAACGGATGGAGGTTTTCATTAGTTATGAGAATGTTTTTATGTCGTTTCTTTTAATAATTAATAATTTAAGAGAATAAATAGTTATTAATTTTTATTAACTCACT
>CAXYUO010000140.1:0-7016 GCA_964292185.1 uncultured Frigoriflavimonas sp. | reverse complement strand
TACAAATATCAGAAAAAATTTGGAAATTAACACAGTATCTTTTGTGGTTTAAAAAGACTGGCTTTAAGTAAGTTACGATTTTTGCCATGTAGTAAAGTCTATTTCAAAAGATCTGGATTATTAAGAATTAATTCTATTTTTTTGATAATTACGGTAATTTGATTCATTTGCGTTTCTATATTTCTGAAAAACAAACTTACATCTCTATTTACCCAACTTTCTGAAATAACTCTTGCTCCTAAACTAATTCTTAAAATAGCACTTTGTATATCATTCGTATATTTCACTTCTACAGCTTGTCCGATATGGCATTTTTGACCAGCAAGTCTGAGAATTTCTAAAGATTCATCAGGAAATTGATCTGAAATATCAGAATTTAATAAGGTATATAGTTTTTTTACTTGATCAATTGATAAAACTTGATCGTTTTGAAGAATAAAGAAAGGGAAAATTGTGCGAATATTTCTCAATCCAAATTCTTTGCTATTATAACTGTTGCTTATCGTTTCTTCGGCATAAATTGGCTCTAAAAATGACGCTTCATTGATGGAATCTTCCACAAAATTACAAAACATTTCTATGCCCATATTCCTATATAAAATTGGCGTTTTGTAGTATCTATCCATTTCTACAATAGCTGCATTCCATCGCATAGAAGAGCCATAATTAAAACCTTCTGACAAATCTTTTGAGCAAAACCAAGAGCTTGGCCAATCTGAATGGTTATAATAATTATTCAAACCAGATGGTAAATATTTTTTTGCAGATTGTATTGTTTTACTCACTTTTTCGGGTAAAATTAATGCACCAGAATAAGGAGGACCTGTAAAATATTTGCTTCCAGTAATAGAAACAATATATCCTTTATTCAAATAATTTTGAATATCAATAGAATCTAGTCGCATTTGTGCAGCATCTACAATTACTTGAAGCGATAAATTTTTGAGTTTTATTAATTTTTGCAACAATTCTTTACTCGGAGCTTGATAGCCTAATTTAGATTGATCCATGGTATGCAAAACTGCTAATCTGCCTAATTCATTGGTTTTAGAAACAGCATCAAAAACTTCGTCATCTAGCTGATTTGAAGATTTTAAATCGCCATTTTCATCTCTAAATTTAATTTGAATGACTTCTACATCTCTAAATCCTTCAATTGTTTCTCCTTTTGTAACTGGAAAATTGAGAGCTGTATTGTTTTCAAAATGACATCCTTTTAAAGCTGCAGCAACACCACTTCCGGTTTCATCTGAAGCTACTAAAACATGGGTGATTTCTTTTTCAGTAATAATTTGAGAAATTGCCGCCAATTGCAGAGAAGAATCTGTACCAGATGGAGAAAAAATTATTTGAGAAGCATCGTTTAATTTGAATATCTTTTTAAGGTTGTTTTTTAGTAATTCAGAAAACTCAAAAGTTGTATTTTCGAAACCATTTTTCAGGCTATTTCTTATTAAAATACTTCTTACTTTATCCGTTTTATCATATGCGAAATTGGAAACGCTTGTTGCAGTAGAAGAAGCGAAAGTTAACGCATCTGGTCTTGGAAAAGGTCTGCATCCATATTTATTTAGTAAATTTATTTCGTCAATATTCAATCGAAAATCACCACCATCCATTAATAAATATTCTGTGGGTTTTGCTAAATTTTTAATAATTTTTTTCCAAGATTCTTTAAGTTTTTTAACATTGCTTTTTAAACCATGAAAATCCTGTAACTTTTTATACTTTAATAAAGATTCTGGGTTTAAATCTTCATCATTTTTTATTAAATTGATTAAATAAGAATCTATTTGTTCTAGCTTTTCTTTATCATCTAAAGGTAAAAGTTTATAAAATATTTTAGTTACTTCAAGAGCAGCAATATCACATAAAACAGTGTCTTTTTTGTCTTCATTTAATGCTTTGTACCAAAGTTGCCATTCTATTCCAAATCTTAAATAAACCAATGCTAATACAGGTTGATTAAGCAAAGAAGTACCAATAACAATCGATTTGTTGGGTAAGATTCTAAAAACATCTGGTTCACTAGTTGATGTAATAATTTTTATATTATTTACTTTTGGAACGGTATTGAAACGCTTTAAAACACGAACAAGATAATTCACATTTTCTTTATCAAAGAGTTTATTTCTTCTATATTGGTCTTCAACAAGTATATTATTTGTCATAGATAGTTTTATTTTGAGCGTTACAGAGAACGTAATAATGTTTTAAATAGATTCTTCAAGGAAATGGGATTCTATTTTTTAATAATTTATAAAAATACGTTTTTTTTTAAAAGTTGAAAACAAAAACTTTACTTAATCCATAAACATGAATTTTTTCATAAAAAACATCAAGAAAATTTTAGATATAATCAAATGATAAATTTAAAATTAAATTTTCTTCAAAAATACAATTCATAAAAATTCTGTTAAATAATGCATGAAAATTTAAAAAATTATCATTAATTTTAACGATTCAATAATAGTTTACTTTTAACATTAAATCAAAAATAAATCGTCATGAAAAATTTTTTTATTCTTTTTATACTTTTCGCTTTAATCTTTACAAATTGCACGAAACCAACTGTTTATAATGATCCTATCCCAAAACATGATAGCTTAACAATATATTCTAAAATATTAAAAGAAGATAGGAAAATCAATATATACATTCCTGAAAATTACGTAAAATCTAAAGATAGCTTTCCTGTTCTTTACATGCCAGATGGTGGATTAAAGGAAGATTTTCCTCATATAGCAAACACTTTACAAAAATTGATTGCCGAAAAGAAAATTCCAGGTTATATTTTGGTAGGAATAGAAAATACAAAACGTAAAAGAGATCTAACAGGAATTACTACAGTAGAAAAAGATAAAGAAATAGCCGATGAAGTAGGAAAATCTGCAAATTTTAGAAAATTCATAAATGAAGAGCTCATTCCTCAAATAAATAAAAATTACAAAACTAACTCTTACAAAGGTATAATTGGAGAATCTTTGGCAGGATTTTTTGTCGTTGAAACTTTTCTTTTAGAACCGAATGATTTTGATTTTTATATCGCTTTTGATCCATCTTTATGGTGGAATAATCATCATTATGATAAAAATGTAGCACAATTCACTAAAAATTTACCCGAAAAAAATACCAAAATATGGTTTGCAAGTTCAAATGCAGAAGGTATGGCAAAAGCTGCTAGAAATTTAGAGAAAAACTTCAAGACAATAGCACCACAAAAATTAACTTGGAGCTATTCTAATGAACCAAAAGAAGAACATCAAACCATATTTAGAGCTACAAAAGAAAATGCAATTATTTGGACTTTGAATCAAAAATAGCATTAAACAGACTAATTTCAATGTCTAAAATTCTAAAAGAATAAAATATTAGTAAAAACTAGTTCATTTCCTAGTAATAAAAATGATGCATTACTAGTATATTTTATTAAATTTGTATTACTAATGAGTAAAACCAACGATAATCCAAATTTCTTGAATTCTAAATACAGGAAAATAGTACAATATTCTCTTTTGATAATTATACTTATTATTCAAATAGGTATTGCTGGATATTTCTATAATGAATTTAATAATAAAAGAGATCATTCCTTCATTGAAAAGCAATTAGGAGATTTGAAAATTCTAGAAAACATTACTAATAATTCTAAAAAAGAGCTTGGTAACGCACAAAATTTACTTAAAGAATTTCTCGTTACAGATGAAAAGCAATATCTAGATTCTTATTTTTTATCATTAAATAAAGTTGGTAAAGAATTAAAAAACATTGATGGCTATAAAGATAAATTCCCTGATTTGAAAATGAGTTTAGAATCTCCTAATAAACCAAAATCTTTAGTGGATTTCAAAAAATCATTAGATTCTACAATACAAAATACTCCAAAATTAAATATTAATACACAAGAAGGAACAGCGAAAATAGAAAAAATAGTTCCCAAATATAATTTTGAAAAATATGATATAGTAGAGAAAAAAAAATCTGATTCTGTTGTAAAAAAGAAAGGTTTATTCGGGAGATTAAAAAATGCCATTTCTGGAGATTCAGATGTGAAAAAAGATACTATTGATGAAGGATTGAACAAAAATAAACCGAAAAACTCTGTAAAACTAAAAAAGGAAGTTGATAGCATAATCAATGTTGTAAATAACTATTATAATAGAGTAACAAGTGTAATATTTAAAGAAAAAGCTGCAGTTCAAAAAAATAATATTCAATCTACTGAAAAAAACAACAAAGGATTCTACAACTTATTTACCAATCATATAACCTATAGTAATGCATTGATGGATATGTACGAAAAAGGGATTAAAGATTCAAAATTAAAAATAGAAAACGAATACGCACTACAAAATTCTACATCTAATAAAATTAGAAATTATTTAATTTTGGGAATGATGATTCTGATGTTTTTAGCATCTATTCTTATCATATATCTTACAAGAATTTCTTTTGTTTATGAAACAAAATTAAATGCTGCAAATATTCAAATTAATGAAAATCTAAACTTCAAAAATAGAATTTTAGGAATGCTTAGTCATGAATTGAGAGCTCCATTAAAAATAATAGGAATTTTCATTAAAAAAATAAATAAAAAAGTGGATGATGAAACCGTGAAAGGTTACCTGAAATCCATTAGTTTCACCAATGAAACTTTACTTATGCAATCTAATCTGATTTTAGAATATACGAAAAATCAGCATGCAAAAAACTCTTTAAATCTTGAGATTTTTGATCTAAAAAAAGAAGTGGAATCTATCGCAATTGCATTAGAACCTTATATAGAAACTAGAAATAATACATTCACAATACAAAATAATGTTCCAGAAAATCTATTAATAAATTCTGATAGTAAAAAGATTAATCAACTGTTTATCAACATTCTAGGAAATGCTAATAAATTTACTGAAAATGGTAAAATCCATGCAACAATATCTACAGAAAATATTAAAAATAACAGAGTTTTACTATCCGTTTCTATAAAAGATAATGGTGTTGGAATTTCCAAATCTGATTTAGAAAACATCTTCAAACCATACTATCAAGGGATTTTATCCGAAGATGTAGAAAATCTTGGAGCAGGTTTAGGATTAAGTTTATGTAAAGAAATTGTAGAACTATATGAAGGAGAAATTTCTGTTTCTAGTGAACAAAATGCTGGAACAACAGTAAATTTTTCACTATATTTGGCTAAGTATGACGGAAAATAACACAGAGAAAATTTCATTTTTAATTGCAGACGATCATTGCATGATAAGGCAGGGAATTTCTTTTGTTATAGAAGATTTAGAAATAAATCACAGCATTACAGAAGCAAATAATCTACATCAAATTATAGAATCTGTGAAAAATTCTACTTTAGATATAGCTATTCTTGATGCGCAATTTCCTGATGGAGTAAGTCTTTCATTGATTTCAGATATTAAAGAAATTCAACCCCAATTAAAAATTTTAATCTACTCTGGTTTAGATGAAGCCACACATGCTTTAAAATTCATCAATGCAGGTGCAAATGGTTTTCTGAGCAAACTTAGCGAGGAAGATGAAATAAAAACTGCTATTCTAAAATTAATAAATGAAGGAGAATACATTTCTTCAATTACACAATCTGTGTTATTAAAATCTCTTAGAAATCCACAACTAGTAAACCCTATTTCTCAACTATCAGAAAGAGAATTACAAATTGCGAATATGTATGCAGAAGGTTTAGGAAATTTAGAAATTGCTAATCAGTTACATATAAAACAAAACACTGTAAGTACTCTAAAAAAGAGAATTTTCGAGAAATTACATATAGAAAACATTGTAGAACTTATTGAAATAATGAAGGATAATATATAATACAATTTGTTTCCTTCATGTATAGTCAATATTAATCTTAGAACCTGTCTGAATTTTTAAATTTTGATTGTTTAAAATATTTTCTCTCGCAGATTTTTATGCGAGTTAATCTGCCAAATTTGCAAAATCTGCGAGAATATTTACCCATCATTCATTAAAATTAAGATTTTTAGACAGTTACTTATAATTTTTCACCCCTTTTTTTTATTCAATTTTGTAGAAATAAATCTACAAACGTTTCAATATACATCTATGCCTATTTTTTGTATTGAATTAGTCCTTTGTCTAAATTTGTACCAGTTAAAAGAGAGAGATTATTTAAAAAATATGAATCTGTTTTTTTTCTATTCGTTTGGTATTCAACTGAAATTAATTAACAGAAAAATATCGAAAAAATGGATTCTCAACTCACAAATGATGAAATCTAAGTACATATAGAAGTCGATGAAAAACTTCGCTATTTACATCAAAAACACAAATTTTCATAAACGATTCTCTTAACACAAATGATGAATCAAAAGTATCTACCTGCAAAACCAATAGGATTTGTAGGTGATACTATTTTCAATTAATATTAAAAAAATCCTTTAATAAAAAAGGATTTCCAATTTTTAAATTCAGGAATCTGTTGTTTTTATTTTTGCACTCCGTTTTAATAAAATGCCAATGGTAGAAAGAACAAGAGAACAGCACACAAAGATAAATCAACCCCAAAGCGGATTCGGTATTAATGCCATAAGCATTAATGCAATTCCCATCGAGATAACCATGTTTCCTAATTTTGTTCTTTGTTGTCGGTCGACATCATCTTGATCAAAACCTGCAATAACTGGGGTTTCGAAATCTTCAAAAAAGTGATCTCTTTCAACGATATTATCATCTTGGGCTTCATTGTAAAATAGGGATGTTGCCCAGAAAAATCCTCCTGTTATAAATAGATGTCCTGCAACAGATAAGAAGATATTCAAATCAATAACTTCTGTTTTGGTAAGAGATTCTACGCCAAATAAACTGGCAAAAACTTCCGCAGTGAAAACATTTGCCACAAACCAAGATACGAACAATCCAACCGCAATTGTTGCCCAAGAAGCCCATTTCGGTGTTTTCTTGATGAAAATCCCATACAATAATGGAATCATCATGGGTACTTGGATCAAAACTGAAACCGACTTCAT
>CAXYUO010000139.1:0-7021 GCA_964292185.1 uncultured Frigoriflavimonas sp. | reverse complement strand
TAATAATCTTCATCAAAAACCATTAATAGATTGTTCACGCCCATTCCAATACCAATTTTTTTGTTTGTATAACTTGCAAAATAATCTATCAATCTATAGTATTCAGAAAAATTAGAAATAATTACGGTATACCCTAATTGTGCGAGTACATCTACTCTATCTAGAAAATCTCGTTCATCAATATCACCATGAGTTCTTAAATTAGAAATCGTAATTTCGAAAAGCACCTCCGTTTCGTCATCATTACAATCTGCATCTTTTTTAAACATTTTCAAACCATGCTCGAACATGTCTAGATTTACGTTTGTTACAGGTCTAAAACTACCTCTTACAGCAAAAATATTTTTTTTATAAAGCATATCTGCAGGCAATCTATTTCTACCATCAGAATTGAAAATTACGGCTTCAGTCATTCCATTTTTCACCAATTGCAAACTCATCAAGCGATTGTCTACATAAGCAAATGCAGGACCGTTGAAATCTATCATATCAATTTCTAGAGAATCTAAATCTACATCATCATAAAGAGAATCTATCAACCTTCTAGGATTATCACTATATTTAAATGCACCATAAATTAAATTTACGCCAAGATTTCCTATAGTTTCTTGTTGAAGTGTAGCATTGTTTTCACGAAATTTCACATGCAGAACAATTTCGCTATACTCTTCATTTTCATTGAGTTGAAAACGAACTCCAACCCAACCATGACCTTTGAAAGTTTTTTCAAAATTGATAGTAGTAACGGTATTTGCGTAAGAAAAGAATCTACTTGAAGGATATTTATTTCTCGTAAGTCGTTCTTCTATTAAAGAAACTTCATAGCGAAGCATTTTTCTCAATCTATTTTGAGTAACATATCTATTGTAAATTTCTTTACCATAAATGGCATCAGAAAAATCTTTATCATAAGCAGACATGGCTTTTGCAATAGTTTGAGATGCACCACCTGCTCGAAAAAAATGACGAACAGTTTCTTGACCAGCTCCAATTTCTGCGAAAGTTCCGTAGATTGTAGGGTCTAAATTAATAAATAGTGCTTTCTGCTTTGGAGTAAATTCTTGCTTTGTTAAAGGCATATGTTATTTTTTGTAAATTTACCAAAATAAATACCAACATCAAAAAATGAAACTGAAATTTTTAGGAACAGGAACTTCTCAAGGAATTCCTGTAATCGGATGTTCATGCAAAGTTTGTCTTTCTTGCGATAAGAAAGATACGAGATTTCGTTCTTCAGTGATGATTACTACTGATTTTGGTAAAAAAATATTAATAGATTGTGGGCCAGATTTTCGGCAGCAAATGTTGGGAAATAAAGTAGATAAAGTAGATGCAGTTTTGCTTACACACGAACACAATGATCATGTGATAGGTTTAGATGATCTTCGTCCACTTATTTTTAAAAACAAGGCTGAAATGCCACTTTTCTGTTTAAAAAGAGTTGGAAATGAAGTGAAAGATAGATTTTCTTACGCTTTTGCAGATGAAAAATATCCAGGAGCTCCAGCATTTATTTTGCATGAAATTTTGGATAATTTTAATTTATTTGACGCAGAAATAATACCAATAAATATTCTTCATGGTAAATTGGAAATATTAGGTTTTAAGATGAAAAATCTTGCATACATTACAGATGCAAGTGAAATTTCTGCTTTAGAAATGCAAAAGCTGTATCAATTAGATGTACTTATTTTAAATTGCATAAGAAAAGAAAATCCACATCCTGCCCATTTTATTTTAGAAGACATTTTAAAATTAAATGATGTATTAAAACCTAAAAAGCTATTTCTTACGCATATTAGTCATCATTTTGGATTGCATTCTGAGCAAGAATATTTGCAGACTAAAAACATCTTTTTATCTTATGATGGATTGGAATTAAATTTTTAGAAAAATTATCTTGTTAAAATTTTCCAATAAGAAAAATAGTATTATATTTGCAAACCAATTAATCAAGCCCACTTGGCGGAATTGGTAGACGCGCTAGACTCAAACTCTAGTATCTTACGATGTGCCGGTTCGATTCCGGCAGTGGGTACTTTAAACGTTGATAATCTTTTGATTATCAGCGTTTTGTGTTTTTAAAGGTTGTAATCTGTCCGCAATTTACAATAAGTCACATGTTTGAATCATTTAGTATTCAATTTTAGAGTGTTTTTTTTGGAATTCAAATTTACAACAGTAGTACTTACTTTGCTTAAAAACTACTGGTCAAATTGACCGTTTATTCTATTTACTATTAATGAATTATTAAAAATTATGGACAAATTCCAAAATCTGATGAATTAATTTTAAATTCAAATACAAAAAAAATTTAAGCCTGTTTCCACAATTGTTGTATAGCTTGCAAATCCTTTTTAATAGCATCAAAAACTACTTTTTCATCAACACTTATTGTTCTATTGCCTTTTTCTGCACCTCCCAAATCATGTTCAACATGTAAACTAACAGGTGGTTTTATTTTGTGTTTTTTTAATAATTTAAAATAGCTGTCAAAATCTACCATTCCTTCTCCAATTGGAACATTTATCGCTTCCCATTTTCCGTTTACTTTTCCCCATTTAAAATCTTTTAAAACAATTAAATTGATATTTTCTTGTAAAAGTCGCAAAGCATTTTCCCAAGAGAAACCACCTTCTACTACAAAATGACGGATATCAAACTGACTACCAAAATATTTTGGATCTGCTTTTTCAAGTACCTTTTTAACTTCCCAAAAAGAACTACCTATTGATATTCCGGTATGGTTTTGATAAGAACCATAAATGCCTAATTTTTTATTCAATACAGCTAATTTTCTTATTTCTTCTTTGTAATAAATAAGTGAATCTTCCATTGGTATTCCATCTTTGTATTTATACCAATTGGGACGGTAATATTTTATTTTTAAAGCTGCAGCACTTTCTAAAATCGCTACATCAAGCGGATCATTTACACTTTCTATATTGGTAGAAATCAAATCGCATTTTAATCCATTTTTTCTAATTGCAGCTAAAGCTATTGGCAAATCTGTTTTTACTCTTTCTGGCAAAACATGACCATCTTTTCTCACCGTTAAATCTACACCAGAAAACCCCATTTCTGCTACTACTTCTCCTAGCCTTTCATAATCTAAAAACTGCAAATGTTTTGAAAATAAACTTACATCAAGCTTAGTATTATCATCAAAATTGAATATTTTTGGCATTGAAAAACCGGAAATGGAAGCACCAGCAAAAGGTAACAAACTAGCCAAAGCTGTTTTTTTAATAAAATCTCTTCTAGAATTCATGAATTAGGGAATATAAGTTTAAACTTTCTAAGTATTTTGCAAAAAAAAATCACTCTTTTGCTCATTATATAATAGATTAAAGGTAGAAAAAATTCTCTAAAAAATAACATAAATTTTATTATAATTAACTGCATTTTCATTTCAGTAAATTCATTATCTTTAAAAGAAAATACAAAATATTGAAATCATGGAAAAATCTTTCAAACTAAATAATGAAGTTCAAATTCCCAAAATCGGGTTTGGAACTTGGAAAATCCAAGATGGAGAAGCCGTTATTAATGCTATAAAAATCGCTGTAAAAAACGGATATCGACATATAGATACTGCTGCAATTTATGCAAATGAAAAAGGAGTTGGTATTGGTATAAAAGAATGCGGAATTGATAGGAAAGAACTTTTTATTACTAGCAAATTATGGAATACAGAACGTGGTTTCGAATCGACTTTAAAAGCGTTTGAAAAGACTATAAAAGATTTACAACTCGATTATCTTGATCTTTATTTAATACATTGGCCTGCAAATGCTCATCAATTTGAGAATTGGAAACAAATAAACGCAGAAACTTGGAATGCGATGGAAAAATTGCAAGATGAAGGAAAAATTCGCGCAATTGGTGTGAGTAATTTTATGGAACATCATCTTCAACCTTTACTAGAAAATGCGAAGATTATGCCTTCTGTAAATCAGATTGAATATCATCCTGGATTCATGCAAAATGATTGTGTAAAATTTTGTAAGAAACATAACATTCAGGTTGAAGGTTGGAGTCCACTTGGAAGAGGCGGTGTTTTGAACAATGAAATTTTGATCAATATTGCGAATATATACCATAAATCTGTAGCACAATTGTGCATTCGATGGGCTTTGCAAAACAAGGTAATTCCACTCCCAAAATCTACAACACCTCATCGAATAAAAGAAAATTTGGAAGTTTTTGATTTTGAAATTTCAGAGTCTGATATGGTTTTGATTAATCAAATTGAAAATATTGGAAATTCTGGTTTAAATCCTGATACTGTAGATTTTTGACTTGTAGAAACTATATAAATATAAATGCATATCCGTAAATAGTAATAATTAGAAAACCTCTCTGAACATTGCTAAATGAAATCCAAGATTCGAAGAAGTCAAATGCTTTTACGAGCCTCAAAAGGAAGATAAATAAAAAAAATATTTGCGAACACTGCGTTCAAAATTTTATTATAACAAACAACGTACATACATAAAATCTAATTTTCTAAAACTGACATTTATCCTTTTATATTAATTTAAAAATTCCTAAATTTATATCAATAATTAAAACAAATAGATATGATCAAAAAGCACAATTTAGCAGAAGCATTTCCAGAATTTGAAGCAAAAATTCATACTTTGAAAGTAGAAGACAATCATTTCAAAATTTTATATAATAAATATGACGAATTAGATCATGAAATTTATAGAATTGAATCTGATGCAGAACCTGCAACTGATGATACCTTAAATGAATTAAGAGTAGAACGCGTAAGATTGAAAGATGAAATATATGTTTATCTGAACAAAAATTAACTAAAAAACAATCCTCATAAATATTTATGAGGATTGTTTATTTTTCAGAACTAAATAATTTCAGTCTTCTATTTTTAAATAAAATTCAAATTATTTCATTTCTTCTTTTATTTTTCCAATTTCTTTTAGTTTATCAACCACTTTAGAAACTTGTTCTGGATATGCAACCATAATTGGCACAGAAGCTTTTGTTTTATCCCATGCAAATGTCATCAACATACTTTCTTCATCTAGGTTTTCAAAATCTATTTTAAACCATTCTTGAGCATCTTGCAATTTTTTAACAGGAACTTTTGTAGATACAATGTTCTTACTTTCATCATATTTATAAGAACCCCATCCTTCTGCTTCACTATTCAAAATAACTTCCCATTCATTGCTTTTTGGTATGATAAACAATGCGTAAGATCCTTTTTTCACCACTTTTCCACCAAACATAAAGTCTTGACCGAAAGTTACTTTTGTAGTAGAATTTGCACCAACTCTCCACACTTTATCAAACGGAACCAACTCTCCAAAAATCGCTCTTCCATTTACTGCAGGTCTTCCATAATCTACTGTTATATTAGAAATTGATAATTGCTGAGTTACAGTTTGACGTGGACTTTTTGCTGGTAAATTATAATTTTGAGCAGACAAAAGCATTCCAAAACACATCATTAATGATAATACTGATTTTTTCATAAAAAATTTATTTGGTTAAAGATAAAGAAATTATTTTGCAATCAAAATGGCTTACAATTCAAATAATCTGATTTCTATTAAAATAAAACTGATTTTAAGAAAATTTGGAATAATTTTTGTTATGATTCATTAACGTAATTTAATATTTTTTAACATTTAGTTCCTTATCTTTCAATGACTACAAATCTCAATAAAAAGTCGAAAAACTTGACTTTTTTAGTGTTTTCTGCTATTTCCGCAGTTGGTATCATCGCTACAATTCTTCATTCTTGTAAAAAAGAAAAATTGGCGGACAAACCCATTATTCAAAAATCTCCAACTATAAAAGTTAAGAACACTGAAAACGAAATTGTAGATAATAGAAGGACAATCTACCTTACTTTTGATGATGGTCCAAATCACGGAACAGAAAATTTGATGAAATTGATCAACAAACATAACATTCCTGTAACAGAATTTGCAGTAGGTCAACATGTTTTCGGAAGCCAAAAGCAAAAATTAGATTATGAAAAATTGAAAAACGACAGCCTTTTTGAAATTGAAAATCACAGCTATACTCATGCTGCAAATAATAAATATTCTAAATTTTATGAAAATGCAGACGAAGTAATTGCAGATTTCGATAGAACAAAAGACAGCCTAAAACTAAAAACAAATATTGCTAGAACTCCTGGTAGAAACATTTGGCGAATGAAAGGCATCAAAAGTACAGATATAAAAAGTTCTACAGAAGCTGCAGATAAACTCGCAAAATCTTACAAAATTATCGGTTGGGATTTAGAATGGAGACGAACAAAAGACATGAAACTAAAAGGAACAGGCGATGAAATGGCGAAAAAAATAGATAGTATTTTTTATAATGATTTAGAAAAAACTTCAAGACATTTGGTGCTTCTTACTCACGATCAATATTTAAGAGATGATAATTCCGTACAAAAATTAGATCATTTTATTACAAAATTGAAGAAAAGTGGTAGATTTCAATTCAAAAAAATATCTTCATATCCTAAAATCAATGAAATTTTAGATTAATTTCAGCATAAACAAAAAAGCGGATTTATATTAATTATAATATCGCTTTTTTTATCACAAATGAAAAATATTAAACTAATGCCCAATCCTTTTTTTATTTTTTGACGTTAGTTACATAAGCCTGATCGGGGTGATTTACCATGTCTTTGTAGAGATATTCAATTTGAGTATTCATCATAGGTTGAATATATTTCCGGAACGTATATTTGGGTGATCTACCAACAAGAGTACTAATTTCAATTAAACGATAAGGCCTTCTGAGACAAAGATTCTGAATAAGATTCTGAATATCTGAAGGCTTAGATTTTACTTTCAAATTATCAATTTCATAAATTAAATCGGGAGTTAATTCACTGCGTAAAACTGTCAGATTAACTGGTGCACCTTCAACTGGAGGTAGTGCACTTTCAACTGGAGGTAGTGCACTTTCAGTTATAGGTAGTGCACTTTCAGCTAGAGGTAGTGCACTTTCAGCTAGAGGTAGT
>CAXYUO010000138.1:0-7022 GCA_964292185.1 uncultured Frigoriflavimonas sp. | reverse complement strand
ATGATAGAGATTGATGTGTATTTCTTTTCTATTTTTAACATGAATGTTTTGAAGAAATTTCTCTCCAGTAAAATTAAATCTTGTAGGAACTTGTTTTTCTTTTATTAAATTATAAAATTGAATAGGAAAAGAATAAAAAAACTGAATTTCGTGTTTTTTATTTACAGAAAGCATGAGCTCTTCATTTTCTTTATCCAAATCAGCATTTAAAGCTATTAAATCTAAGCCTTTTTCATGATCGGTGAATGAAGATTTCTGCAAAGAAAAATGGTTGATAGCCGATAAAACTTCTATGCTATCATATTTTTCTAGGTCTAGAATAGATTGCAGTTTTTCTTTTAAAAAATTTTCAGAATCTATCTCTTTATCTAGAAAATAGTAACGCTCTTCTTGCACCGTTTTTCCTTTGCAAACTTGAAATTGCAAACCATCTTTGGTGAATAATAAATTTAATTTTTGCATAATGTAAATTGCAAATTTAACGAAATTTAATGACTATAAAAAAGCAGATTAGCGAAAAGAAACCTCTACGTTTCCGGAACTGTGATGAAAAAGGTTCTGGTCTTCATATTCTATTCCTGCAAAGCCTTCTAAAACATAAAAAACCATGTTTTGTAAAACGCCATCTCCAATTCCGTGGATGATATTTAAAGTTTTAATCGGATTTTTTTTGCAATATTCTAGCGTGTTTATTAATTTTTCTTTTTGAATTTGCAACCTTTCATTTGCAGAATATGACGTAGTATTTTTTACTAATAAATGAAAATGTAAATCTAAAGTGAGTATTGCTTTTGAGTTTTTTTTAGATTTAGAAATTTTCGTTTCGTTTTTTACAATCGTTGGAATTTTGGAATAAAAAAGATCATCTCTTACGATTATTTCTTTTAATTCTACAGTTTCTTCAAATCCAAATTCGTCTAGAATTACGGCAAATTCTTTTTTGAGAGATACTATTGTTCCTTTTTTATTTTCATTAATGTATGAAATAGCATCGTCAATTTTCATGAATTTTATTATTTATTACCAAAATCTATAACATTCAGATTTTCTATTGTAGAACCATTAATTTCAAATTTCAACATGGTTCTTGTTTGATGCCAACCAATTTTTCCTACTGCTCCAGGATTCATGTGCAGTAGATTATTTTTACTATCATTCATTACTTTTAAAATGTGAGAATGCCCAGAAATAAATAGTTTAGGCTTGTTTTTCAGAATTTCTTGTTTTGCTAAAGCTGAATATCTTTCTGGGTATCCACCAATATGAATCATCAAAACTGATACTTCTTCGCATGTAAAAAAAAGTGTTTCTGGATAATGTTTTCGTATAAATTGGTTGTCAATATTTCCAAAAACGCCTCTTACAATTCCTATTTTTTCTAATTTTTCTGCTACATCTACACCAAAATCTCCTGCATGCCATATTTCATCTGCATTTGCAGCATGTTCTAAAATTCTATCGTCTATATAAGAATGGGTATCTGATAAAAGTAGGATTTTTTTCACAAGATTTTTGGTAAATTTTATAACTGATAAATATTAAAAATGATTCCAGTAAACGCTATCGTAAGATTTAGTGAAATTTCTGCAAGAACTTTGATCGTTGATTTACCAGTTATGGTACATTGAGCATTCATTAAAAAGCTCATCAATAATAAGCTAAGTAAAGTTAATTTTTTCATCGTTTTGTGTTTTTGTGTTTTTTTAATTATAAAATTATACTTGAATAATTCCTAAATTAAATTTTTCTGTAATAGGAGATTGGTTCGCAGCTTCAATTCCCATAGAAATCCAAGTTCGGGTTTCTGTAGGATCTATGATGGCATCTGTCCACAATCTTGCAGCAGCGTAAGTAGATTCTGTTTGTTTTTTATATTTTTTGGCTACAGAATCCAAAATTTCTTGACGTTCTTCATCAGAAATTTCTTTTCCTTGTTTTTTTAAGGTAGATTCTTGAATTTGTGCAAGAACTTTTGCAGCTTGTGCACCTCCCATTACTGCAAGATCCGACCAAGGCCAAGCTACAATTAATCTTGGGTCATAAGCTTTTCCGCACATTGCGTAATTTCCTGCTCCATAAGAATTTCCGGTAATTACTGTAAATTTTGGAACTACAGAATTGGCAACTGCATTCACCATTTTTGCTCCGTCTTTTATGATTCCACCGTGTTCAGATTTAGAACCAACCATAAAACCTGTTACATCTTGTAGAAAAACTAAAGGAATTTTTCTTTGATTACAATTGGCGATAAATCGGGTTGCTTTATCCGCAGAATCAGAATAAATTACTCCTCCAAACTGCATTTCGCCTTTTCCATTTTTCACTAAAGTTCTTTGGTTGGCTACAATTCCTACTGCCCATCCATCTATTCTTGCAGTTGCACAAATAATGGTTTTTCCATAATCTTCTTTATACTCTTCAAATTCAGAATTATCAACCAAACATTTAAGTATTTCTTTGGTATCATATTGTTCTGATCTTTCTGAAGGCATAATTCCAAAAATATTTTCGATATTTTCTTTAGGTTCGGCAGCTTCAATTCTACTAAATCCAGCATTTTCGGTATTTCCTAAAGATTTCATGATGTTTTTTATTCTATCAAGAGCATCTTTATCGTCTTTTGCTTTGTAATCTGTAACTCCAGAAATTTCGCAATGCGTAGTTGCTCCACCAAGAGTTTCATTATCAATACTTTCGCCAATTGCTGCTTTTACGAGGTAACTTCCTGCCAGAAAAATAGAACCAGTTCCATCTACAATCATGGCTTCATCACTCATAATTGGCAAATATGCACCACCAGCTACACAACTTCCCATTACTGCAGAAATTTGTACAATTCCCATAGAGCTCATTTTAGCATTATTTCTAAAAATTCTACCAAAATGTTCTTTATCTGGGAAAATTTCATCTTGCATTGGTAAAAAAACACCAGCAGAATCTACCAAATAGATGATTGGTAATTTGTTTTCCATCGCAATTTCTTGTGCACGTAAATTCTTTTTTCCTGTGATTGGAAACCATGCTCCAGCTTTTACAGTAGCGTCATTTGCAACTACAATACATTGTTTGCCAGACACATATCCGATTACAATTACAACGCCGCCACTTGGACAACCACCTTCTTCTTCATACATTTCAAAACCTGCAAAAGCTCCTATTTCTACAGATTTTCTTTTTTTATCTAATAGATAATCAATTCTTTCTCTTGCAGATAATTTACCTTGAGCATGCAATTTTTCAATTCTTTTTGCACCCCCTCCCAATTTGATGGTAGAAAGTAATTTATTAATTTCAGAAAGTTTCAGTTTGTTCTGATCTTCACGTTTATTAAATTGTAAATCCATAAAAATATTTAAGTGGTAAGGTAAGACTTTTTTGAAAATTATTGAAGTGTTAATTCATAAATAATAGATTAGTTTTAGAAAAATAGGTCTATAATTATTTTGAAAAATTTAATAATACTAATTATAGGATTTAGTTTTAATTAAAAATAAGTTTTTTTAAACTTAAAAATTACATCTAATATTAATATTACTACAAAAATATAAATTATAAATGATATTTTTGTGCGAGTTTGTAATAAGTATGAAAACACCTGCTCTTTTTCGTCTACATTTTATCGTATTTCTTTGGGGATTTACGGCGATTTTGGGCAAACTAATTTCTGCGGATGCACCAACTTTGGTATTTTATAGAATGTCTTTGGCTGCTTTATTTTTGTATTTATTCATTCGATTTTTTAAAAAACAAAGTCTTCAAATTTCTAAAAAATTATTTTTTCAATTGATAGGTATTGGAGGATTAATGGCAATACATTGGCTTTGCTTTTTCCATGCGATAAAGGTTTCTAATGTGGCAATAGCTTTGTGCTGTTTGGCAACATCTACATTATTTGCATCTATCATGGAACCTTTGGTTTTCAAAAGAAAATTAGATGTTACGGAAGTTGTAATAGGTTTGATAATTTTAATCTGTATTTCATTAATTTTTAAAATAGAATTTCAGTATAAAATCGGTATTTTTTATGGAGTTTTAGCAGCTTTATTTGGGACTTTTTTTTCAGTTTTCAATGGGAAATTATATGGTAAAACTACTTCTGGAAACATTATTTTCTACGAAATTTTTGGAGGATGGGCTTTAGTTGCTTTATTTTATCTAATAAGTGGACAAATTTTTTCTGTAACTGAAATAAATTATAGAGATCTAGCGTTAATTACTTTATTAGCAGCAGTTTTCACAGCTTATCCTATGTTAGAATCTGTAAGTTTAATGAAATATATATCTCCATTTACATTAATATTAGCTGTAAATTTGGAACCTGTATATGGTATTATCCTCGCTTTTTTTATCTTTGGAGAGTCGGAGAAAATGACACCTATATTTTATATAGCATCTTTGGTTATGATACTTGCCATCGTAATCAACGGAATTTTGAAAGCCAGAAAAAATAAACGGGCAAAAAATATTACAATAGAATGAAAAAATTAATACTCTTTTTTTTACTGATATGTATCGGTTCGCAAGCTCAAATTATTAGAAAATATTCCAATGAATTTCTAAATATTGGAGCAGGAGCAAGAGGTCTTGCAATGGGAGGAGCTGTAGTTTCTAGCCAAAACGATGTGTATTCTCCAATGTGGAATCCTGCTGGTTTGCTTGGTGTAGAAAATGATTGGCAAGGAGCAGCAATGCACGCAGAATATTTTGAAAGTATCGCAAAATACGATTATGCAGCTTATGCAAAACCTTTGGATAATGCAGGTGGCGTTTTTGGTGTTTCTATCGTGAGATTGGGTGTAGATAATATTTTGAATACTACGCAATTAATTGATACAGAAGGAAATATAGATTACGATAAAATCACAAAATTCTCACAAGCAGATTATGCAGCTATTGTTTCTTATGCTTTTCATCCCAATGGAAATCAAAATTTAGATTTAGGTGTAAATGCGAAATTAGTGTATAGAAATGTTGGTAAATTTGCAACAGGATATGGTTTTGGATTTGATTTGGGTGCAATTTATCATGCAGATAACGGTTGGAATTTTGGAGGAATGATTCGTGATGTAACTTCTACAGTAAATTTCTGGACGGTAAACCAAAAAGAACTTTCTACAGTTGTGAATGGCGAAGAATTTAACCCTGCACCAAAAGATAAAATGGAAATTACGCTTCCAAAATTAAACGCAGGAGCAAGCAAAAATTTTGAAATCAACCAAAGATTAGAATTACTTCCAGAAGTTGGTATTAATGTAGATTTTGCAAAAACTGCCGCATTGGTTTCTACAGATTTTGCGAGCATTACACCTTATGCAGGTGCAGAATTGAAGTATAACAAAATTCTTTTCGTGAGACTTGGTGTTAATAGATTTCAAACGATTACCGATATAGAAGATTTAAAAAGAAAAGTTTCCTTTCAGCCAAGTGCGGGAATTGGAGTTCAATATCGTGGTTTAACTTTAGATTATGCCATCACCAATTCTGGAATAGGAGGCAGCAATTTCTTCTCGAATTTCTTTTCTTTGAAACTGGATATGGGAGAATTTAGGAATTAACTAAAAGACGAAAGTCGGAGGTCGGAAGATAGTAGAGTATTAAGTTTGATTA
The DNA here is from genome assembly GCA_964292185.1 of uncultured Frigoriflavimonas sp. GTDB lineage: Bacteria > Bacteroidota > Bacteroidia > Flavobacteriales > Weeksellaceae > Frigoriflavimonas. The sequence goes on along the minus strand of CAXYUO010000138.1, from coordinate 1,415 downwards.
AGTTTCTAAATCTTTTTTTAGTTTTTGCAATTCTTCTTCAAGATGCACAACTTTTTTTTCTAAAAGTTGAATGTAATTCATTACAAAGTCTGGAACATTGATGTTGATTGTACCAGAATTGAAACCATTTCCATTGATATTTTTATAGATATAGGTTTTAGCTACATCTTCTTCAAAGATTTCTTCTACTGGAACTTCTAAGACTTTAGCCAGCAAATCCCATTCTGCTTTTAATATAGGGTCGTATCCACTTTCTTTTCTGCTATATTTTGGTTGAGACATCGCAGCTAATTTTGCGAGTTGATCTTGTGTAATGTTCCTTTTTTTGCGGAGTTCATGAAGTTTTGTTTTCAAGATTTTAGTTTTTATTCACAAATATAATATTTTATGCTGATATATATGTTTTGAAATTTGGATTTTATTTGGATAAAAATTTCTATTTCGATAAAATATAACTCCTAGATTTGCTTTACTAACTAACAAACAAATATTTTTATTATGAAAAAGAAATTATTTATTACAGCTCTTATAATCTTAAATGTTTTTGCATTTTCTAAAACTTACCGAAGTATTTCAATTGAAAAAAATACTACCAAAACTAAAAATCTATCCGAAATTATTAGAAACAGTGATAATAAATTTACAGATTTATTTTTTACAACTGGTGTATCATCTATAGAAATTGATAAGAAAACTTTCAAATTTAAAACACATAAAGGATTTATTTATGAAAATACTTCTATTGATTTATCTACTTACATTTTTGAATATGATGAAAATACAATTAAATTAAATGGTAGTAAAATATGGTATGAGAAAGATTCAGGTCAAACTTTTTTTATTAATGATGGCAAGAAAATTGCTATAGATGAAGTGAGTCATAAAGAATTGAAAAAAATTGATAATTTTGTGCTTTTGATTACTTATTTCGAGATGATAAGTATTGAAAATAAACATAAAGAATTTGATTTATACAAAGTGAATAAATTAGCTGGACCTTGTTCTCCTGATCACACTGTGACTATTTGGGGAGTTGGTGCGACGGAAGGTGCTGCAGAAGCTCATTTGTTTCAAAATACTATTACACAATCAAACTATGGTACATTAATTGGTTGTCGCTCATTAGGAGGAGTTACTTTTAAAGATTATAAACTTGTAACTTTTGCACTTCAATCCTTTTGTTGTGAAAGACAATATCCAGCTATTAGTACAACAAGTATATATTAAAAAAAAATATCATGGAAAGAAAATTAATTTTAATCGCAAGGTACTCATCGATTATAGCGTTTATCCTCTTTATAATTGTAAGTTTATTCAAACCATTTCATACCGAAATAAACGCAGATGTGATTATCGGGTCATTAGTATTCTGTATGTGTAGTTTGATTTTTGCACTTTCTATGAATTTGTAAACG
>CAXYUO010000137.1:0-7050 GCA_964292185.1 uncultured Frigoriflavimonas sp. | reverse complement strand
ACTCCTTTTTTTGCAAAAAAAAGAGTGGGAACCGGATACCGACTTTTCTTTTTTTCTACAACAGCACAATTGTTTAAAAAAAGAAAAGGCACGCCCAAATTATTATTTTGAGCATGCCTTTATTATTTTAAATTGCTACAGAAATTGTAACTAAAATTTTAAGAATTTCTTTCTATCAACGCCATATAAAAACCATCATAACCTTCACTCGGCATTATCTTTTCTTCTTTTATAAGAGCATATTCTGGATTGTTTTTCAAGAAAGTTTGCACTTGTTTCGTGTTTTCACTTGGCAAAATAGAGCAAGTAGCATACACCATTTTTCCACCAATTTTTATAATTTTGCAATAATCTGTAAGAATTTGTTGCTGCTCTTTTTTGATGCGATCTATAAAATCTTGATCGATTTTCCATTTAGAATCTGGGTTTCTTTTCAAAACTCCAAGACCAGAACAAGGTGCGTCTATCAACAAACGATCTGCTTTTCCGTGCAATCTTTTGATGGTTTTGTTGTCTTCTATCAAGCGAGTTTCTATATTGTGAGCTCCAGCTCTTTTTGCACGACGTTTCAATTCTGTAAGCTTCCAACCATAAATATCTAATGCTATAATTTGACCTTTATTCTGCATCAATGCTGCTAAATGCAAGGTTTTTCCACCTGCTCCTGCACAAGCATCTACAACGCGCATTCCTTCTTTAACATCCAACAATTTCCCGATCAATTGAGAACTCGCATCTTGCACTTCAAAAAGTCCATCTTTGAACGCTGAAGTTAAGAACACGTTCTTTTTTTCTTCCAATTCTACAGCATCGGGATAATCTGCAACCAAGAAACTCTCCACATTTTCTTCTCGCAATTGTGCGATGAGGTTTTTTGGAGTGGTTTTTAGTGAATTGGCACGCAAAACTGTGGGTGCTTGCTCGTTCATGGCATACATTTCTTTTTCCCAGTTTTTGCCCAATTCACGTTCCATGGTTTCTACCAACCAATCTGGTATAGAATGTTCAAAAGCTTTAGAAGGAACGGTTCCTTTTTTTAATTTGGTAAGAATATCGGCGATTTTTATGCCTTCAAGTTCTTCCATTTTTTTGTAATGCGTTTTGCTCCAAAGGCAATATGCAACTATTAATCTGTAGATATTGCTCGGTTTTGCACTTTCGCCAATGTAGTATTCTAGTCTTTTTTTCCAACGAACAATGTCATAAAAAATACTGGCAACCACTTTTCTATCTTCGCTTCCCCATTTTTTGTGTGCTTTCAAAAGTCTTTCTATCACTTTGTCTGCGTATTTTCTGTCTTCAAAAAAGGTTTCTTGTAGCGCATCGTGTATTCCTATCAGTAAATTTCTGTGTATCAGTTCCATTGTAAATAATTTTGAATGATGAATTCGTAATTTTGAATTCAATTTTTGCAAAAATACGAAATTTTATTGCCTTTTTAAGGAGTTTTATTTGGGCGCCTTTATCTGTCTTCCACTCCCGCTCTTTTTTTTTCAAAAAAAGGAGCTCCGTTCAAGCCAGGGCGCAGATTTTCGCTTTTTTCAAGATTTTTTTTAAATTGAAAAAACTGAATTTAGTTTAGAATTTAAAAATCCTTATTTTTGCAAAACGAAAATTGATTTAACAAAAAATTTAAAAAAAATGCCAGATACAATACTTTGCCCAAAATGCCAATCGGAATTTACCTATGAACAAGACGAAAAAATGGTTTGTTCCCAATGTTTTCATGAGTGGATTGTGGGAGAAACTGCAGATGAAGATAAAGTGATAGACGCAAACGGAAACGAATTGCAAAACGGAGATACGGTAGTTGTGGTGAAAGATTTGCCAGTGAAAGGTTTCCCGAAATCTATAAAAGCAGGTACGAAAGTGAAAAATGTGAGATTGAGACCAGATTCTGATCATAATATAGATTGCAAAGTAGATGGTTTTGGAGCGATGGCTTTGAAATCTGAATTTGTGAAAAAGGCATAATTAAACTGAAAAATTGCTGATCTTTTTTACCACAAAAGAATCAAAAGGTTATACTTTGAAGAATTCAAAAGTTTACATAAGGCGTATATTGATTTATAATTTGTAAGCTTTTGCATTACTTGTTTTTGCAGTTGTCTTTTGTTTCTTTTGCGGTAAAAAAAAATTAATTATTCAATTCTTGTGCTCTTTTTTCGGCGACTAAAATTCCGTCTTTTAAAATTTCTTTTAAATTTTTATCGTCAAAAGTTTTTAAAGCAGCTTCCGTAGTTCCACCTTTTGAGGCAACATCTTTAATCAATTCTTCCAAATTTTTCTCTGAATTATTGATGAGATGATATGCTCCAAGCATGGTTTGTGATACAAATAATTTAGAAAGATTTTCTTCAATTCCCATTTCTGTTCCGGCTTTTATCATGGCATCTACAATGTAATAAAAATACGCTGGTCCGCTTCCAGAAAGTGCTGTAACGCCGTCTAAAAGATTTTCATCTTCCAAATAAACGGATCTTCCAGTAGAATTTAAGAGTCTTTCTATTTGAATTAATTGTGTAAAAGAAATTCCTGGAGCAGAAGTGTAGCCTGTAATTCCCATACCAAGTAGGGAAGGAGAATTGGGCATTGCTCGCACAACGGCTTTGTGATCTAATAAACTTTGAATTTTCTCTATGCTAATTCCTGCCATAATGGAAAGTAGCAATTGATTTTCTTTAAATTTAAACGTTAAATTTTCTGCAACGAAAGCGAAATCTTGAGGTTTTACGGCAATAATCACCAAATCTGCATCTATATTCTCTACTTCATCAAAAGACAGAACCTGAACTCGTGGAAATTCTTGAGAAATTGCGGAAATATTATTTTTATTTCTGGTGATGAGCTGGAGGTTTTCTTGTTTGATGAGGTCGTATTTCAAAAAAGATTTTGAAAAAGAAATCCCCATTTTTCCTGCTCCTAATACTGCTATTTTCATTTATTTAATTTGATAATGTGTGAATTTGAAAATTTGATAATGTTTGAAATTTTAAAATTTGAAACTTATTTTTTGGCTAAAATTTCAATCAAACTACTCTGATTTTGAATAAGTTGAGCTAGTTGATTCTGATTTTCTACAATTTTATCCAGAATATCTTGGGATTGAAAATTTATTGTAGAATCTATTGGATTTACAACATAGAAATTTCCTTCAAATTTTGCACTGGAAAAATCTAAATTAGGAATTTGTTCTTTCAGTAAATCCATTAAATCTGTTTGAAAAACCTCTGAAATCTTTTGAAGATTTGCCAAAGTTGGTTTACCTTGTCCTGTTTCCCATTTATTGTAGGCTGGTTGAGAAACCTCTAGAAAATCTGCTGCATCTGTTTGAGACCAACCTTTTTCTGTTCTCATGTCAAATATTTTTTGGTGTAAACTCATCTTATTTTTTTTCAAAGTTAAGAAAAATTTGCAATTATAACTGTTGGTTATAAAATTATAATTTGTAGTTGTTGGTATTTTTTAAAATTGGAAATAGATTTGAAAAACAAAATACAATTATAATATTTAAAATTAAACTATGAAAAATTACAAAATTTATTTTACAATTCTAATACTTGCCATATTGACATGTATTTATGCTTGTTCGGATGAATTGAACAGTTCAACGGATGTTACAAAAATTGAAAACGATAATCAAAATATAACTTCACGTATATCCAATGTTGCACCTTTTATGACTTTTGGAGGTGGACTTAATTTAAATTCTCAACAAATAACTAATTTATATAATTTATCAGGAGTTAAAAATATTAGCAATTTAAGAAATATAGTTATTTATACTACTGGAAATGAAGATGCAAAACAAAATGTTAATTTAGAAAACTTAAAAGCATTATCTCTATATCACTACAAAGACGGCAAATTAGAGCACTCTTTTTTTAGCAAAAATGTAAATGGTAATTATGTTGAAGTTCCTGCACTAAAATCATATTGTTTAGGTACTACAATAGGAGAAATCAATTATTCAATTTATGAATCTAAAATTTATAAACTATATAATATTTCTACCTATGTTATAAAAAATACTGCTGTATATAACACTAAAACACTTTCTGACCATGCGAAACCAGATAGCGACTATATAGAATCTTATGATTTGTTAGAATTAAAAGCGATAGCAATTGGGAATTTAGCATCTTTAGAATATCAACCAACTTCTGAAACAAGAGAAGTCCTTGCAAAATTAGTAATGGCAACTTGTCATAAAGATAAGAGTTGCAAGTCGGGTCCAGGTTCTTGTGGAGCAGGAATGCCAGATACTTGTAAAGGAAGAGCTGATGAAACAATTGATCCTGGTACAGGAGATGGAGGCGGAATTGATGATCCAGGGATTTGTCGTTTTAATTACGTATCTTCGTTAGTAAATTTGCCAATTAAAGACAATTTTATAAGTAAAACTGCATACGCTATCGACGATTTGTTGGGAAATAGTATCTTTGGAATTAAATATCATGAATATTATTATAATACAAGTTTTAGCGATTGCCAATTGGATGCAAATGACGCATTAAATATTGCGACTTTACTACCAAAACTTTATGAATTATATAATAATTATACACAGAACAAAAATGAAGAGATTGTATTTGACTCAACTACAGAGCAAAAAATTATTACTATAATTGAATCTTTAAAATCAAAAAATTCAAATAATGCAAGACTAATTCATATTTTAAACGATGTTAAGAAAGATACACACTTTTTGACTAATAAAACAATTGGAGAATTAAATGAAATATTATACTAAAGTCTTTCTATATATTTTTATCATAGTATTAGCAATGAATATTGCTAGTACTATTTTTACGTATCGATTTTTGGAATTTGATTGTATTTTAAAGACACAGGCAAATTATTTTTTTATGCTCCTAGGGTTGGTTTTTTTAAACTTCCTTTTAAAAGGGAAATTAAAACTTTTCATAAAACTTTTTATATTTGATTTTTTTATCACTGTGATTTCTTATATAATTTTCGATTTTTTCAATCCTCAAGAATTTGTTAATTTTGGAAATATAGAAAATTTATCAGAAAAAAACTACAACAGATTCACGACATTAATGTTGGTTTTTGGCATTGGAATATCTGGTTATTTTTTTGCAAATTATAAATTAGAAAAAAAGGATTTAATCTTATTTACAATAGTTGTTGCGTTTTTTTTAATTGAATTTTATTTTTATCCGATTCTTAATTTAGCAACTTATTTAATTTCAATAATAAGATAAATTATAATTTTCTCAATAAATATTCACTTCTCTCTCCAATTCTATCCCAAATTTCTCTTTCACAGAATCTATAATCATCGTAGAAAAATCGAAGATTTCTTTGCCGGTTGCGTTTCCAGTTTTGTTGACGATTACCAAACTTTGCAATTCATGTGACGCTACATTTCCTATTTGTTTGCCTTTCCAACCGCATTGTTCGATGAGCCAACCTGCCGGAACTTTCACTAAATTTCCGTTGGGAAAATTCGGTATTTCAGGGAAATTTTCTTGAACTTTCGTAAATTCTTCCATAGAAATAGACGGATTTTTAAAGAAACTTCCCGCATTTCCGATCACTTTCGGATTGGGCAATTTACTTTCTCTAATGTTGATTACGGCTTTAGAAACTTCTTGAATTGTAGGATTTGTAATTCCCAATTTCTCCAATTCTCCTTTGATTGCACCGTATTCTGTTTTTATTTGGTGATTTTTTGTAGTCAGTTTAAAACTAACTTCTAATATCACATATTTGCCTTTTCCTTCTTTTTTAAATAGAGAATCTCGGTAGCCAAAATTACATTGTTCAAAGTTTAAAGTTTCAAGTTGAAGGTTTTCCAGATTCAATACTGTGCATGAAACAAAAGTATCTTTTATTTCCGTTCCGTAAGCTCCGATATTTTGCATCGGCGAAGTTCCTACATTTCCGGGTATTAAAGATAAATTTTCTAATCCACCGTAATTTTTAGCCAAACAATATTGTACAAATTCATGCCAATTTTCCCCAGCTTTTGCTGTAACTAAAACTGAATTTTCATCAATTATTTCTTCAGAAATTCCTTTTAAATTTAATTGAATTACCAATCCATCAAAATCTTTGGTAAAGAGAAGATTGCTTCCACCACCGAGAAAAAGAGTTGGGAGTGATTGAGATTTTGAGAAATGGAGTGCTTCCAAAAGTTCTTCCACAGAATTTACTTCTGCGAAATGTTTTGCATAAACATTTACGCCAAATGTGTTGTAGTTTTTTAGGGAAAAGTTTTGTTGAATTTTAGTTTTCATTACAGAGAATATTTTTTGCAATATTGTGCTACACTTTCAGAAATTTCTTTAATATCTTCTCGTTTTGCATCGAAAATAGGAGCAAGTGCTACTTCTTTTATGGGGATATGTCCGCTCCAAGTTGTAGAACTGTCTTTTTCATCTCCTGCAGGACCTTCATTTCTAATTTTCACAGAAGCACTTTCTATTTTCATTTTGATAACCAAAGTTGCATTTATTTGCTTCAAATCTCCCAATTCTACTTCTTGCCAACGATTTGGGATGATATTGTCTGTTATTATTTTCAAAGCTTCAAGGTGTTCATCTTTATCGGTAATCAATTCTGGCTTCCCAAAAACAATTGCCGAACGAAAATTGAGCGAAGTATTGAAAAGCGTTTTTGCCAATACAATTCCATCTGTATGCGTTACTTGCACGCAAATTTTCTCTGCTTTCAAAGCTTCATTTAAGATGAAATTTTTGTTGGAACCGTGAAAATAAAGCACATCATCTTTCCTTCCATAAGCTGTAGGAATCATCATCGGAATTCCGTTGTGAGAAATAGCGATGGTGCAAAGATAACCTGCATCTAAAACATGGTAAAGATCTTTTGTGGTGTTTTCTTCGCGATTATGACCTCTGGTTATTTTGTTGAATTTCATTGGGTTTTAATTTTTTGTAGAGTTTTTTTTGGCAGCTTGAACTTTGTTCGTAAATTTCAAATAAAGCTTTCGCTTTATTCTCATTTATGCCTTCCACTCCCGCTTTTTTGTTCCACTTCGTTCCACAAAAAGAGCTCCGTTCA
>CAXYUO010000136.1:0-7088 GCA_964292185.1 uncultured Frigoriflavimonas sp. | reverse complement strand
ATAAGAACTTTTAAATGATTTTCATAACAGATTTTTTCTTTATCGGACAGTAGTGGTTTTTTACTTTAATTATTTTGTCATTCTTCCGAAAGTTGTATTAAAGAAAAAATTATCTTTTTTAATAATAGGATTGCTTTCTGCTTTCATAATTTTCATTTCTTTTAGATATCTTATTCAAGAATTTTTATTCCCCACCTTCCTTGGTTATGGCAATTATTTTAAAGGAACGACTTTAGTTTATTATGTTTTCGACAACCTTTATTGGGCAAGTAACGTAGTTTTTATAAGTTCATTAATTTGGTTTTTGAAATATTCTTTTACAATTGCTAATGAAAATGAGATACTTTTAAAAGAAAAAATTCACGCTCAACTTCAAGCTTTAAAATCTCAAATCAACCCTCATTTTATTTTTAATTCTTTGAATAATATTTATTCTTTGGTCTATCAAAAATCAGATAATGCATTGATAGCAATTGAAGAATTAAGCCAATTGTTGAGGTACAGCACAATAGATTTAGAAAAAGATTTCATCCCGTTGGAAAAAGAAATCGGATATATCCACAGTTTAATTGCCCTTGAAAAATTGAGGATTAAAAATCCTGAACTTTTAATTGTAGAAAAAAAATTGAATCATCCGAATTTAGTAATTTCTCCTATGACATTGGTTCCATTTGTAGAAAATGCCTTCAAACACGGAGATTTTAATGAAAAAGGTTTAATTTTAAAAATAAATGACAACGATGAAAAATTGCATTTCTATCTTCATAATTTCAAAAAACAAAAAGTAAAAGATGTAATTTCTGGAATTGGGATTGATAATGTGAAAAAACGCCTTGAAATACTCTACCCAAAAAATCATGAATTAAAAATTACGGAATCAGAAGATGAATTTATTGTAGATTTAAAAATAAATTTGAAATAAAATCAAATGAATAATTAAAATTGATGAAGAAAATAAAATGCATAATTATAGATGATGAACCTTTAGCTATTCAGTTATTGGAAAAATATGTGCAAAAGATTTCTTTTTTAGAATTAATTTTTTCTTCCGAAAATCCCATTTCGGTTTTAGAATATATTAAAAATAATGAGGTAGACCTTGTTTTTCTTGATATTCAAATGCCGCAATTATCGGGAATAGATTTTATGAAAATCGCAGGTGAAAAGTTGAAATATATTTTGACAACGGCTTATTCTGAATATGCTTTAGAAGGTTATGAGCACAATATTGTAGATTATCTATTGAAACCAATTTCTTTTAAACGTTTTGAAAAAAGCACTTTCAAAGCACAAGAATATTTTCAAATTAATGATTATGGAATTACTTATTTTTTTATAAAATCTGGAGGACAGCAAATTAGAATCAATTTTTCTGAAATTTTATATGTTGAAAGCATAAAAGATTACGTTTGCATAAAAACTGAAAATGAAGAGTATATTTATTTAGAAACTTTAAAATCTCTAGAAACTCAATTACCCCTAAATTTTGAACGTGTGCATAAATCTTTCATCGTTAATTTGGATAAAATTCTAAAATTCAATAGTAAATGTTTAAGCTTAATCTCCGAAAAAGAAATCCCAATAGGAGAAACATATAAATCTCAATTGTTTTCTAAACTGCAATAAAAAAATCCCTCTCTTTCGAAAAGGATTTCAAAGTCCCTCTCTTTTGGAGAGGGATTTAGGGTGAGGATTATTTATTAGCTTCCGCAGCTATTAAATTCAAAGCAGAACCTGCTTTGTACCAATCTATTTGCTGAGCATTATAAGTGTGATTCGTTAAAACGACATCTTTAGTTCCGTCAGAATGTACTAACTCTAAAGTCAATTGTTTTCCTGGTGCAAACTGGTCTAAATCTAAGAAATTCACGGTATCGTCTTCTTGGAATTTGTCGTAATCTGCTTTATCAGCAAATGTTAAACCAAGCATACCTTGTTTTTTCAAGTTGGTTTCGTGGATTCTTGCGAAAGATTTTACCAAAACTGCTTTCACACCAAGATGTCTTGGTTCCATTGCAGCGTGTTCTCTGGAAGATCCTTCTCCATAATTTTCGTCACCAACTACAATGGTAGAAACTCCAGCTGCTTTGTATGCTCTTGCTACAGCAGGAACTTCGCCATATTCTCCTGTAAGAATATTTTTCACAGTGTTGGTTTCCATGTTATAAGCATTGATTGCTCCAATTAACATGTTGTTAGAGATATTATCTAAATGTCCTCTGTATTTCAACCAAGGACCTGCCATAGAAATATGATCGGTTGTACATTTTCCGAATGCTTTAATTAAAACTTTCGCGTTGGAAATATTTTGTCCGTTCCAAGGTTCAAATGGAGTTAATAATTGCAAACGATCAGAATCTGGGTTTACATTTATTTTTACACCGCTTCCATCTTCTGCAGGTGCTTGATATCCGTTATCATCTACAGCGAAACCTTTTTCTGGCAATTCAAAACCTTTTGGTTCGTCTAATTTTATTTGTTCTCCTGCTTCGTTGGTTAAAGTATCTGTGATTGGATTAAAATCTAATCTACCAGAAATTGCAACAGCTGCAACCATTTCTGGTGAAGCTACAAATGCGTGAGTATTAGGATTTCCATCTGCTCTTTTTGCAAAGTTTCTGTTGAATGAATGGATGATTGAGTTTTTCTCTCCTTTATCAGAACCTTCTCTATCCCATTGTCCGATACATGGTCCACAAGCATTTGTGAATATTCTTGCGTTTTCAAATTTTTTGAAAGAATCTATAAAACCATCTCTTTCTGCAGTGAATTTCACTTGCTCTGAACCTGGATTTATTCCTAAAATTGCTTTTGGTTTTACACCTTTCGCAAAGGCATCTTCTACAATGGAAGCTGCTCTAGATAAATCTTCATAAGAAGAGTTGGTACAAGAACCGATTAACGCCCATTCTACTTCAATTGGCCAACCGTTTGCAACCGCTTTATCATGAAATTCTGCAACTGGTGTTGCTAAATCTGGGGTAAAAGGTCCGTTTAAATGTGGCGTTAATTCATCTAAATTAATTTCTATTACTTGATCAAAATATAATTCTGGATTTGCATAAACTTCTGCATCACCTGTTAAATGATCGGCAATTTTATCTGCTGCATCTACAACGTCTTGTCTTCCTGTTGCAGATAAATATCTTCTGATAGAATCATCATAACCGAAAGTAGAAGTGGTTGCACCAATTTCTGCTCCCATGTTACAAATAGTTCCTTTTCCTGTTGCAGAAAGAGATTTTGCTCCTTCTCCAAAATATTCTACAATTGCACCAGTTCCACCTTTTACGGTAAGAATTCCGGCAACTTTTAGGATAACGTCTTTAGCAGAAGTCCATCCGTTTAGTTTTCCTGTTAATTTAATACCGATTAATTTTGGCATTTTCAATTCCCAAGCCATTCCTGCCATTACATCTACTGCATCTGCACCACCAACTCCGATTGCTACCATTCCTAATCCTCCTGCATTTACTGTATGAGAATCTGTTCCAATCATCATTCCACCAGGAAATGCATAATTTTCTAAAACAACTTGGTGAATAATTCCAGCACCTGGTTTCCAAAAACCAATTCCGTATTTATCGCAAACTGAACTTAAAAAGTTGAAAACTTCCGAGTTTTTGTTAATTCCTTCTTGTAAATCTGACGCTGCACCAACTCTTGCTTGTATCAAGTGATCTGCATGTGCTGTAGAAGGTACGGCAACTTTAGATTTTCCGGCTTGCATAAATTGCAATAAAGCCATTTGTGCAGTTGCATCTTGCATTGCTACTCTATCTGGAGCAAAATCTACATAAGAATTTCCTCTTTCGTGAGCACTTGTTGCATTGCCTTCCCAAAGATGGGTGTACAAAATTTTCTCTGTAAGAGTAAGTGGTTTTCCTACAACTTTACGAGCTGCTTCTACTTTATTAGGGTATTGTTCATACACCTTTTTGATCATATCTATATCAAAAGTCATGTGGTCAAATGTTTATGATTAAAATTATTGTAATTCACAAATTTACAAAAATTTAATTTCCAAAATCGTGTTATTATTTAGATTTAGTATAAATAACGGGGTGTTTTTTTATTACTTATTCAATGGAGCATATTTTTATTGTTTTGAATTATCAATTATTTAAATAAATAAACTACTTTTGCTCTCAGAAATTTAAGGGGTGCTGTTAAAAGCTGAGATTATACCCAATGAACCTAGAACAGGTAATGCTGTTTAGGGAATTTTTTTTAATGTAACAATGAATCAGTATAACGATGTAACAATTGTAATTGGTAAATTGATAAATTTTTACACTGTTACATTTTATAATCGCCCCTTTTATTCAATTAATCTTAAAATTAAAAGAATGAAAGGATTTATTATTTTAGGACTTCTCGCAAGTCCATTTTACCTTGCACAAAACAATGCGCAAGATTCCATCAAGACGAAGGAAATAGAAAGCATCAACTTTCTAAAACGACTTCCCGTCACCAAAGAAATCATTAATGTTGAAAAAGATTTAGACCAAAAAAATTTAGGTCAAGATCTGCCGATTTTGCTGAAAAATCAAATGTCCATCATTTCAACTTCCGATGCCGGAAATGGAGTTGGTTATACCGGATTTAGAATTCGTGGAGTTGGTGGAACTGCGATCAACGTTATGTTAAACGGCGTTCCTTATAACGATTCCGAATCTCAAGGAACTTATTTTGTGAATGTTCCAGATTTAACGAGTTCGGCATCACAAATCGTTATTCAACGTGGTGTAGGAACTTCTTCTAATGGAGTTTCGGCTTTTGGAGCAAGCGTAAATGTGATTTCTAAAAATCCTGAGGAACAATTTTATCTAAAGTCTGATAATTCTTACGGATCTTTTAATACCTACAAATATTCTGCAGAAATTGGAAGCGGAAAATTCTGGAAAAACCGATTGTCTGTGATGGGAAGATATTCAAAAATTCATTCTGATGGATATATCGATCGTGCATTTTCTAATTTGAATTCGTACAACTTTACCGCACTTTTTGAAGAAAATAAAACCAAAATAAGATTCATGGCTTTTGGTGGAAAAGAAAAAACCTATCAAGCTTGGAATGGAGTTGATAAAAGCACCTATGAAACCAACCCAAAATACAATTTTTCTGGAGCAATTTATGATGCAAACTGGGAAAATATTGTCGGATTTTATGATAACGAAACTGATAATTACAGACAAAATCATTATCAATTACTTTGGGAACAAAATTTAAACAAAAATTGGAATTTAGAAACCACTTTTCATTACACCAAAGGAAAAGGATATTATGAAAATTACAAACAAGACGCTAAGTTTTCTAAATATAATTTACCAAGTTTAATTACTGGTGGTCAAACGATTACAAGAACAGATTTCATCCGAAAAAAATGGTTAGATAATGATTTTTTAGGTGGAGTTTCTACACTTTATGGTCAATTTTCTAATCTTGATTTGAATTTTGGAATTGTCGCGAATCAATATAAAGGAGATCATTTCGGGAATGTTACTGGTGTTTTTTATCCCGCAATTTTCGAGCATGAATATTACAGAAATCAATCCGTAAAAAATGAATTGGCAGGTTTTGCAAAAGCCATTGTAAAATTGAATAAGTTTGAATTGTATGGAGATTTACAACTAAGAAATATAGATTACAACACGAAAATCATTCAACAAGGTGATTATGAAGGGATGGATTTATCGAAAAAATGGCTCTTTTTTAATCCAAAAGTTGGGGTAAATTACGGTATTGGTTCTGGAAAAATATTTCTTTCTTACGCTCATGCACATCGCGAACCAAGTAGAGATGATTTATTTGCAAACCCAGAAATTCAGCCCGAAAAATTGCATGATTTTGAAGCAGGTTTAGAAAAATCGTTCGGTAAATTTTCTTTCACCACCAATTTATATTATATGAATTATGTAAATCAATTGGTTTTGAATGGACAAATAAACGACATCGGCGAATTTATCCGAGTAAATTCCGGTAAAAGTTACCGAATGGGAATTGAATTGGGAGCTTTGGCAAAACTTTCAGAAAAATTGAATATTACAGGGAATTTCACTTTAAGTAAAAATCAAAACAAAGACTTTAATAATGAAACATCTACAGGATTTGAAAGTTTAGGAAATACCCCGATTTCATTTTCACCAAATATCATCGGAAACATTTTAACCAATTATTCACCCACGAAAAATTTTAGTTTAGGCATTCAAAACCAATATGTTGGAAGCCAATTTTTAGACAACACAAATGATGAAAATTTAAAACTAAATGATTATTTCCTCACCGATTTTAATGCGAAATACACTTTAAATCTGAAAAGAACAGAAGTCGATTTCAAATTATTAGTGAATAATATTTTCAATGAAAAATATGTAAATAATGGTTTTGTGTATGACCAAAATCCATATTATTTTTCGCAAGCTGGAACAAATTTCATGTTGGGAATTGGTTTGAAATTTAAATAAATTGTATATTAGAATTTTAAAACCACAAATCGAAGGAATCAGTGAACCTCTGGTTTGTGGTTAAAATTTTTAATTTAATTAGGTTATAAGTTTTGTTTAGTAGTGAACTATTTTTTTTCTTTTTCAGTAAAATAGGAAAGATATTTAGATTTTCTTTCCTGAAATAAAGAAAACCACTAAATTTGCGATGTGAAAAATATTTCCCAATATATTGTAGATTATTTAAAGTCCTATAAAAAGGTTTCCATACCTGGTTTTGGAGTTTTTACTGTAGAATTTTCTGGTGCAAAAATGGATGATGAGAAAAAGAGCATTTTGCCTCCTTCTCAATTCGTGCTATTTTCTCAAAATTTTGAAGAAAGTGATAATTCTATAGCTTCCTACATAAGCTTAGAAAAAATTATTTCCGTTTCTAATGCTTTGCACGAACTACAAACGCAAACAGATTTTTGGAAAAAGAAAATTGCAGCAAAAGAAGAATTTAGCATAGAAAATTTAGGAAGTTTCGTGAAAGAAGATACCAATTTGGTTTTTAAAGGTGAAAGATTATCTTCGGATTCTCCTTATTTTTTCGGTTTAGAAGAAATTCTTGCCGAAGAAATTAAAAAACTCGGAGGCAGA
>CAXYUO010000135.1:0-7094 GCA_964292185.1 uncultured Frigoriflavimonas sp. | reverse complement strand
GTACTCAAAACACACAAAACTTAAGATTGCTTTTCCTTCAAATAAATCTAACTCTAATCCTTTTGGCAGAAGGCTTTGAAGATATTTAGGTTCTACCGCGAAATTGATGTAAACTAAGTTTTCCCAATTACATCTCATAAATAATTTATTTTTCATTATCGTAGTTTTTATATTTTCAATAATTATTGAAACTTAACTTGAAATAAAAAAGGAATTTCTTCCCTTTTCCTCTCCCAAACCTCTCCAAAGGAGAGGAGAAATTCACTTTAAAAGATTGGTAATCTTCCCAACCAACCAATGATCGTCACTTTTTATGGCAAGATCCATGATGTTGTTTATTTTATTGGTAACATTAGAAAAATCTTCCATCAATTGTATAAATTCTTTGGCTTCATCAGATTCTTTATCTTCTATTTCTTTTAAATCTTCTAAAAATTTAATAATAGGTTCTATTTCTCTTTTTCTACGTTCTTTTGTAATTTGTTTAAATAGATACCAAACATCTTTATCTGCAACAAAAAATTCCTTTCTTTCACCTTTTACCAACTCTTTTTTCACAATTCCCCAATCCATCAAAGCTCGTAAATTGGTATTGGCATTACCACGAGAAATCTGCAAATGTTCCATCACTTCATCTGTAGAAATAGGTTCTGTACATGTTAAAAGCAAAGCGTGAACTTGAGCCATGGTTCTATTAATTCCCCAATTGGTAGCAAAAGTTCCCCAAGTTTGAATGTATTTTTCTTTGGCTTCTGTGAGTTTCATTTTGGCTTCTTTTAATTTCTTCTACAAAGATAATTAAATTTTCCGAACTTTCAATAATTATTGAAACTTTATTTCAAAAACAAAAAATTAAATCCCGTAAGTTTGGGCTAAAGCCAATTCAAGATACAAAATAAAAAGCGGACTAAAGTCCGCTCCAATTGATTAAGTCCGCAAAAAATTATTTATTTTATCGTTTTATAAGCTTCCACCAATCGTATAAATTCTGAACGAAAGCCGTCTTCATCATTTGCAAGACCTTGTTTTGCAAGATTTTCAATTTTATTTACATTTTTATCTTTAATGAATTTAGAATCTCTAAGAACCAATCCAAACCAACTAACTGCACTTGCAAATTTGTAATCGGAAGAAGTTTGAGCAAAATTTTCAGATTTATTTTTTATAATTTGTTGAATTTCAACACTTTTATCCTCGTTTGGTTTTTTATAACGCAATTTTATCGTTGCCAATTCATCTCCGAAATTTTGAGAATTTTCTCGACTTTTTGAGTATTTTAAATTCAAATCTTTTACCTCAAATTCAGAATTTACACCAACTGGAATTATCTCATACAAAGCAGTAACGGTGTGTCCACTTCCCAATTCTCCTGCATCTTTTTTATCGTCTACAAAATCTTCGTTTTGCAATTTTCTATTTTCGTAGCCAATTAATCGGTAAGATTTAACGTATTTTGGGTTAAATTCTATTTGTATTTTCACATCTTTTGCAATGGTATACATACTTCCAGCGAATTCCCTTCCTAAAAACTTTTTGGCTTCTTGCATATTATCGATGTATGCATAGTTTCCATTTCCTTTGTCTGCCAATGTTTCCAAGGTATTATCTTTGTAATTTCCCATACCGAAACCAAGACAAGTGAGGAAAACGCCTGATTTTCTTTTTTCTTCAATTAAAGTTCCAAGATCAGCAGTAGAAGAGCTTCCCACATTGAAATCTCCATCTGTTGCGATAATTACTCTATTATTTCCATTTTTTATAAAATTTTCTTGTGCGAGTTTGTACGCCAATTCTATTCCTGCTCCACCTGCAGTGCTTCCACCAGCTTGCAAATTGTCTAAAGAAGCGATAATTTTTTCTTTATTTTTTACCAAAGTTGGTTCCAAAACCATTCCTGCACTTCCTGCATAAACCACGATTCCTACTTTATCTTCGGGTTTCATTTTATCTAATAAAACTTTGAAAGAAGATTTCAATAATTGTAATTTATTTTCATCGCTCATAGAACCAGAAACATCAATTAAAAAAACAATGTTAGAATTTGGCAATTTTTCCATGGAAATTTCTTTTCCTTTCAAACCGATTTTCAATAATTTATGTTGCGAATTCCAAACTGCATCGCTATATTCAGAATTTACACTGAAAGGTTTATTATCAGTTGGTTGCGGATAAGAATAATTAAAATAATTAATCATTTCTTCTATTCTCACTGCATTTTTATCTACTTTTTGCCCGTTGTTTATCATTCTTCGAATGTTGGAATATGCTGCTTTATCTACATCAATAGAAAAGGTAGAAAGAGGTTCGTTTTTCGTAGATTCAAAAGGATTTTCTATAAAAGCGTCGTATTCTTCGTTGTTTTCTGGCTGTGAAATTATCTCTTTAGGTTTTGTAGGCACAAATTCATCAGAAACTTTACGCAAATCTTCGCAAATTTTTCTTCTCAAATGTTTGGTTTCAATTACAATTACTCCGTTTTGTCCTTTAACTCCGTAAATTGATGCTGCTGCTTCACCTTTTAAAACAGTCATCTTTTTTACTTTTTTTGATTTTAAAACCTGTAAAACATTAGCATTATAAAGATCTCCGTTAATGACAACTAATGGTTCATTTCCTTCTTTAAGAGATGCCAAACCGCTAATCATTATTTTTGATTTTCTTTTTGAATCTGATATTTTTAACCCTGCAACTTTACCAGATAAAGCACGTGAAACTATAGAATTTGGACGAGAAGAGAGTTGCTCTGCAGAAATAGTTTGCACAGAATAACTTACCTCCTTTTTATATCGTTTTGGAGCATAACCAACTATTACGACCTCGTTTATTTTATTAGCATCTGCTTTAATGAATTCAGGAGATTTAATACCAATCGTATATGAAACCATTGGTGGTTCCATCATCGCAATTGTTGATGGTTTTTCGGTTGCAATTTCATTTGCGATATTCTCTCTAATAGTTTCATCAATCTCCTGAATTTCAGTGTTTTTAATTGGTTTTTCTCTATCAATTGCAATTTGGGGTTTTACAATTTCAGTAGAATTTTTAGAATTAAAAAAATAAATTCCCGAAGCAATTATCAAACTTGCTGCAATTCCGTACGGATATAAAACTGGAAGAATTCTCTTTTTTCCCTCTTTTTTATCCAATTTTTCTTCTACTTTATTCCAGATATTGTCCATTTCCAATTTATTCATTTTTTCATCTGAAACATTACTTGCTTCTCGAAATTTATCGTCTATATTTTCTATATTATTTTCCATTATTTCCTTTTTTAAAAATTTTGTTGATGAATCATTTCCTGCAATTTCTTACGAGCAAAATTAACTTGAGATTTTGAAGTTCCTTCACTGATAGAAAGCATCGAGGCAATTTCTTTGTGTGGATAACCTTCGATCGCGAAAAGATTGAAAATGGTTTTGCAACCTTCTGGAAGAAAATTCAACAATTTGAGAATGTCTTTTTCTAAAGAAAAAACAATGTTTTCTCCAGTAGAAATTTTCAAAGCAATCCCTTCATCTAAAGAATAATGAAACTGCTCTTTTTTTCGTAATTTTTGTAGGCATTCATTCACCGTAATTTTTCTTGCCCAAGCTTCAAAAGTATCTGCATCTTTAACCTGATCCACTTTTGTGAAAATGATGTAAAAAGCATCTGCCAAAACTTCTTCTATGTCTTCTTGATTTTTAAGGTAGCGTTTGCAAACCGAATTCAGTTGATGCACCATCGCTTCGTAAATTTGCCGTTGCGCATTTCGGCTTTTACGTTTGCATTCTATAATTAGTTGTTTGTCCATAAGAAATTGCTCTTTAATAGTATAGATGCAAAAAATTTAAAAAAGGTTGGAAATAAAAAAAAGACTTAACGTGAATTAAGTCTCTTTAAAGGTAATAAATTTTAAAATATTTTAAATCTTCGGAAATTTCCCAGGATTCACTTCATAAAATAATGCATATATTTTTTCTACCATATCATCTACAGATGGTTTGCTAAAATAATCTCCATCTGTTCCATAAGCTGCTCTATGATCTGCTGCAGCTATTGTTAATGGTTGAGAATCTAATAGTGAAAATGCATTTTGCGTTTCTAAAACCTGTTGTAAAATAAATGCTGAAGCTCCACCAGAAACATCTTCATCAATTACTACCAATCTGCTTGTTTTTTCTAAACTTTTTGCAATTTCTGCATTTATATCAAACGGAATTAATGATTGTACATCGATAACTTCTGCAGAAATACCTAGTTTTTCTAATTCTTCTGCTGCTTCCATCACCAATCTCCAAGTAGAACCGTAAGTTACTAATGTTACATCTGATCCGGGTTTCGTAATTTCTATTTCTCCAATTGCAACCGTGAATTCTCCAATATTATCTGGTTGTTTTTCCTTTAATCTGTATCCATTCAATGGTTCTATAACAATTGCAGGTTCGTCTGCTTGCAAAAGTGTATTGTAAAAACCTGCAGCTTTTGTAAGATTTCTTGGAACTAGAACTAAAATACCTTTTACTAAATTTAAAATTCCTGCCATTGGCGAACCAGAATGCCAAATTCCTTCTAATCTATGTCCACGAGTTCGGATAATTACAGGTGCTTTTTGCCCACCTTTTGTGCGATAATGCAAAGTTGCCAAATCATCACTCAAACCTTGTAAACAATACAAAATATAATCTAAATATTGAATTTCTGCAATCGGACGTAATCCTCTCATTGCCAAACCAATACCTTGTCCAAGAATGGTAGCTTCACGAATTCCTGTATCTGCAATTCTTAAATCCCCATATTTTTCTTGAAGACCTTCTAATCCTTGGTTTACATCACCAATATTCCCTGCATCTTCTCCAAAAACCATCGTTTGTGGATATTTCGAAAATATATAATCAAAATTATTTCTTAGCACTACTCTACCATCTAATATTTCAGAATTTTCTGAAAAAATGGGCTGAATTTGTTGAACATTAGCTGTTTTAAAATCAGATTGAGAATACAAATGAGAAGAATATCTATCTTTTTCAATTGCAGAAATTTCAGCAAGTTTATTTTTTAAATTTTCTCTGTTTTCAGAATTGGTATTTCTAGTTATAAGCAAAGTTTTTCTTACTAAATGAAATACTTCTCGCTTTCCAATGGTAATTAATGAATTAAATTGCGATAAAACATCATTTACTTCTTGATTATTTTGACTTAAATTTTCTACAAAAGGAAGTACTGTATTTTTAATATCGTCTATACTTTTTCTATAACTTTCCCAAGCTATTTTCTGACCATCTTTTACGAATTTTTTGGCTTCTTTATCTATATTTTCTAATTCTTCTATCGTTGCAAGATTACTTTCTGCACCTTCTATTTCTACAGAATAGCTTAATATCCATTCTTTTAATTTTGTAAGACCATCAAATTCTGTTTCAAAATTCAATCTTGTTTCATCTTTGTATCTTTCATGCGATCCGGAAGTAGAATGACCTTGTGGTTGCGTAACTTCTATCACGTGAACAATAACTGGTGTACTTTCGTTTCTTGCAAAATGTTCTGCGCTTGCATAAGCATCTAAAAGTGCAGGATAATCCCACGCTTTTACTTGAATTATCTGACAACCTTGGTTTTCACCTTCTTTTCTTTGAAACCCAGAAAGCATTTCAGAAATATCTGCTTTTGCTCTTTGATTTTTTGTAGGAACAGAAATTCCGTAACCATCATCCCAAATAGAAATAATCATAGGAACTTGCAAAGCACAAGCAGCATTTAAGGTTTCAAAAAAATGACCTTCTGCTGTAGAAGCATCTCCAATAGTACCAAAAGCAATTTCGTTTCCTTGATTTGAAAATTTTTCTGAACCTTCAAATTGAATTTGTTTATAAAATTTTGAAGCTTGTGCAAGACCTAATAATCTTGGCATCTGTCCTGCAGTTGGAGAAATATCTGCAGAAATATTTTTTATTTCCATCAAGTTTTTCCAAGTTCCGTCTGCATTTAAAGTTCTGGTTGCAAAATGCCCGTTCATTTGTCTTCCTGCAGAAGCTGGTTCTCTTTCTGCATCAGTATCTGCATACAATTGTGCGAAAAAACTTTCTACAGAAAGTGCATTTACTGCCATTGCAAAAGTTTGATCTCTATAATAGCCAGATCTCCAATCTCCGTTTCGGAAAACTTTCGACATTGCCAATTGCGGCAATTCTTTTCCATCACCGAAAATTCCGAATTTTGCTTTTCCTGTAAGCACTTCTCTTCTTCCAAGATAAGACATTTCTCTAGAAATACGAGCGAGTTTATAATCTTCTAAAATATTATTTTTAAAATCTTCAAAAGTTATTTCTTGTGTTTGAATGTAAGTTTCAGGCATATCAAAAAGTTATTTCACAAAGGTAATGAACTGAATGTGAAGAAAAAAAAGTTTTGAAAATTTCTTTTACATAACTTAAACGGCTGTAATACAAACGAAAACCGATACTTTGTTTTTCAAATATTAAAAACTCATCAAATTTCTATCTTATTATTTTTAATAATATTAATGAAAACACATCTTAAAATTCAAACCAATTTTCTTTTTTAATGATGAACAAATGTAAAAAAGTACGCTAAATTCAGTATTAAATTCTTTATATTTGAAGAATTACCAAATTTTGAAAAAAACAGTTGTACTTTTCGCACATCCATATTTAGATCAATCCAAATCTAATAGAGAATTGCTGAACTTTTATGTACGACATCAACATTATACCTTCAAAGATTTGTACGAAGAATATCCAGATTTTCATATTCCTGCTTTTCGAGAAAGAAAAAGAATTGTAGATTTTGAAAGACTTATTTTCCATTTTCCATTGATATTTTTTGGCATTCCTCCACTTTTAAAATTGTGGATAGATGAAGTTTTTGATGTTTCTTGGAGGTTAAACGCTGCAGAAAATCCTATGAAAGGCAAAGAAGTCGTAATTTTAATTACAGCAAGTTCTAAAGAAGAACTTTTTGGTAGAAATGGCGAATACTATTACACAATAGAAGAAATGATCTCTGGTTTGCTAGTAACTTTAAAAACAAACGAAATGAATTTAATGGGTATTTTACCTATTTACAATGCAGAAAATTTGAGCAAAAAAGAAATT
>CAXYUO010000134.1:0-7222 GCA_964292185.1 uncultured Frigoriflavimonas sp. | reverse complement strand
TCTTTTTCGTTTCCTTTTATTTTTTCTAAAAGGCTTTCTAATCCGTTATTTGGATTAATATCTAATTCGTTAAATGTACTTTTGTAAGTAGCAAAAACATCTTTAAAATAAGTTTCTACAATTGCTCCAAACATTATTGGATCAGAGATTTTCATCATTGTAGCTTTCAAATGTGCAGAAAGAAGTACATTTTTTTCTTTTGCTTCTTTTATAGTTTCTGCAACGAAAGTTTTTAAAATATTTAAACTCATTTTTGCTGAATCTAAAATTTCTCCTGCTTTATAAGGAGCAAAATCTTTTAAAACTACTTCTCCGCTATTTCCTTTAAAAACAATTTTGAATTTTCCTTCATTTTCCATTGTTATAGAAGTTTCTGTACCATAGAAATCTCCTTCATTCATGTTTGCAACATCTGTCTTGCTATCTGCAGACCATTTTCCCATTCTGTGTGGATTGGCTTTTGCATAATCTTTTACAGATTTTGGAGCTCTTCTATCAGAATTTCCTTCTCTTAAAACAGGATTTACAGCACTTCCTAAAACTTTAGAATATCTAGCTTTTATAGTTTTTTCTTCATCATTTTTCGGTTCAGAAGGATAATTAGGAACTGCAAAACCTTTCTCTTGAAGTTCAGAAATGGCTTCTTCTAATTGTGGAGCAGATGCAGAAATGTTAGGTAATTTAATAATGTTTGCTTCTGGTTTTTTTGCCAATTCTCCTAATTGAGAAAGAGCATCTTCTATTTTTTGATCATCAGAAAGATAATCTGGGAAATTAGCCAAAATTCTACCTGCTAATGAAATATCAGCAACTTCTATTTCTATATCTGCAGCGTTTGCAAAGGCTTTTACCATTGGTAAAAATGAATGTGTAGCAAGCATTGGTGCTTCATCTGTGAGCGTGTAAAAAATTTTAGATTTTCCCGACATTATTTTATTATTTAGTTTATTTTATTAAAAATCAAATTTAAGAAAAATTTTCATCAAAAAGAAGTCGAATAAAAATTAGTAATTAGTAATTAAAAAATTAAAAAGAATATCTTAAACTTCACATGTTCACAACTCAACAACTCAACAACTCAACAACTCAACAACTTCACATCTTCACAACTAAACACCATTTTATTTTTGTAATTTTACGGTATTCTTAAAATAATTAAATGAAAACTTCCGAAAAAATAATGGCTCTTCGCCAAAAAATGATAGAAAATAACACCGATGCATTTATCGTTTTTTCTGCAGATCCACACATGAGCGAATATTTACCTAAAGAATGGCAAGAAAGATCTTGGCTTTCTGGTTTCACAGGTTCTGCTGGTTTTGTAGTTATTACCAAAGAAAATGCTGCTCTTTGGACCGATGGAAGATATTTCGTACAAGCTCCAAAAGAATTACAAGGTTCTGGAATTACATTAATGAAAGACGGAACTGAAGGAACTCCCAATTATATCGATTGGATCATTTCTGAAATCCCGGAAAATGGAAAGGTTGCCGTAAATGCAATCGCAACTTCTCACGCAAATTGGGAACTTTTAAATGAAAAATTGTCTGACAAAAATAGAAAAATTGTTGACTTACCTTTATTAAAGGAAATCTGGACTAATAGAAATTCTGATTCTGTGAAAAATCCAATTTTCGTTCAACCAATTGAAAGAGCAGGAAAATCTGTTGCAGATAAATTAAGCGATATTCGTGGTAAAATTGAGGGTTTAGAAGCTTCTTTTCACATCATTTCCAGTTTAGATGATGTTGCGTGGACTTTAAATTTAAGAGGAAGTGATGTACAATCGAACCCTGTTTTTTTAGCATATATTATTTTAACTAAAAACGAAGCAAAACTCTATGTAGATTTAGAAAAACTTACCATTGATGCGAGAAAACAATTGGACGAATCTGGTGTGAAAATGCTTCCTTATGAAGATTTCTATCAAGATTTAAAAAATATCAGCAACGAAAAAGTCTTGGTTTCTCCAAACAGTAATCAATCTATTTTTGAAGCTTTGAAGGAAAAAAATACCTTTTTAAAAGCTCCAGTTCCGGGAAATTTAATGAAAGCCATTAAAAACAAAACCGAATTAGAAGGTTTCAGAATTGTAATGCAAAGAGATGGAGTAGCGATGGTGAAATTCCTTTATTGGCTTACTCAAAATGCTGGAAAAGAAGCAATGAACGAGTTTTCTATCGGCGAAAAATTACGTGGTTTCCGTGCAGAAGGGAAAAATTTCGTGGGAGAAAGTTTCGGATCTATTGTTGGATACAAAGAAAACGGTGCAATTATGCATTATTCTGCACCAAAAGAAGGCAGCAAAGGAGTAACGAACGAAGACACCATTTTGGTGGATTCTGGCGGACAATATTTGGAAGGAACAACCGATATTACAAGAACTTTCGCTTTAGGAACTGCTTCTGAACAATTTAAAATTGATTGTACATTAGCTTTAAAAGGCATGATTCAACTTTCTATGGTGAAATTTCCGAAAGGAACTCGTGGTGTGCAACTCGATGCTTTTGCGAGAATGCCACTTTGGAAAGAAAATAAAGATTTCAACCACGGAACAGGACATGGAGTTGGTAGTTTTATGAATGTGCATGAAGGTCCGCAAAACATTAGAAAAGATTTGAATCCTCAAGAATTAATTCCGGGAATGGTTTTGTCTAATGAACCCGGTTTTTACTATGAAAATCATTACGGAATTCGCCACGAAAACTTGGTTGCCGTTACGGAAACTCAAACCACCGATTTCGGCACGTTCAATGAATTTGAAACTTTAACGATTTGTCCGTTTGATAGAAAAGTAATTGCTACAGAAATATTAACCCAACCCGAAAAAGATTGGTTGAATACTTACCACAATTGGTGCAAAGAGAAATTAGAAAATGATTTGGAAGGCGAAGTGAAAGCTTGGTTTTTGGAGCAAGTGAAAGCGATATAAATTCCTAGGGAATGACAAAAAAAAGTGCAACAAAATTAAAGTTGCACTTTTTTTTTGTCATTTATTTATTGTTAAGCTTCTACATAAAAACCAAACTATTTCCCATACTCCAACAAATACTTAATAATCGCCAATCGAGCATCTGAACGAGGATCTTTAATGTCTGAAATCACAGGATAAACTTTGCTAATTTCCGGATTATCTTTGGTTAGAAACTCCATATTGGCTTCTCCACCAGTCATTAAAAAATCTGAAATAGCGACATGATAGGTTTTTTTTGCATCAATAGGAGCTTCTTTTAAAGTCCAAATTTTTGTTTCAAGATTGTAATTTACTGTCGAAGAATATTGCAAAAATCCACCTGAACCAGCGTTATTTCGTCCAGCTTCTAAGATTTTCATTAATAGAGAACCATTCATATCTACTTCCATAATAGAACCACCATAAGGTAACGAACGAATGATATCGTATTCTGTTACAGGCATTTGTATAATATCATCTACACGAATAGAACCAGAATTTACTAGAACCACATCTGCTTTTGGTGCAGCTTTTTCCATTGCCGAAACAACGATTCTTGTCAAATTAGTTTTTCCACTACGGATTTTATCTTCTCTGCCATCTAAAGGTTCCCCTTTTTCTCGAATTACTCTTTGCGCGTTGAAACCAAGAGCTTCGTAATTTTTTTCTCCAATATCCATCCATTTTTTCACAACCAAAGCCGTTTCAGGGTCTTGTTCAATCGTGCTGTCAATCATTCTCAATTCTGGAACAACGGTGTTTTTCTTATTTTTTACGTCTATTGTAAGGTAATTTACATAAGCAGATTTTGCGTTGGCATGTGCTTTTGTAATGTAGATATTTCCAATTTTTTTAAACTGCATATCATGTTCATGACCTCCCATTATTAAAGCTAATCCAGGAACTTTTCTTGCCAAAATACTATCTTCTTTCACTTCCAAATGCGTGATTGCTACAACTGCATCGCAAGTAGTTTTTAGTTGATTGTACAATTTTTCTGCAACCTCAAAATGATTCGTATAGCTTACGTAATCTGCCTTATTAAAAGGTAAAGTCAAGCCTATAAATCCAATTTTTGCTTTCGTACCATCTTTATCCTGAACATCTACAATATAAGTTTCTGGAAACGGTTCTTTGCTTGTAGAAATTGTTTTTACAAAAGGCAAAACACCAGAAGTAGTTTTATGAAAAGTATTAGAAGAAATCCATTTGAAAGTAGATTCGTCTATTCTTTCTTGCAGTTCATCTTCTTTAATATCGAATTCATGATTTCCAAAAACTGCAAAATCTAAACCTGCAGAATTAAGAGATTCTACCATTTGTTTTCCACGGATTCGTTTTCTTTCATATTTCAAACTATTATAAACCGAAGGACTTAGAAAATCTCCTGCCATAACCATAAAGGTGTTTGGATTCTTGGCGAGTTCTTGTTTTTTCAATGTAGCAACTCTTGCCATTCCACCAACTTTTCCATTTTGTAAAGGTGCAATTTCGTAAACATCATTTATTTGAACAAAGGTGACGGTTATTTTTCCATCGTCTTTTAGCGTATTTGAAGAAGTTTTTAAGGTTTTACAAGAAGATAAAACAAGTAAAAATAGAAGAGCGTAGAAAGGATGTTGTGTTTTCATAATTATTTGTTTTATACAAGGTTGTATTTTTTTAATTAATTTAAGAAAAAAATTTCATAGAAAAAAATTGAACAAAAACACATTATTTATACCTCTGATGTTCTTTATTCTTTGAAAATTTATTAATAATCGGTTTGAAAAGGGTTTTATATTTTTCTACATCAAATAATTGCGAATCCGTAAGTGCTTTATACGTCATCCAAATTCCGAATGGGAGTAAAATCATATTGGGTAACCAAGCTGCTAAATACGGATTCATATTTCCGCTCCAAGCAATGTTTTCTATTGATAAATTTAATACATAAAAAATGATGAAAATAATGATGGCAATTACTACAGGAAGCCCGATTCCACCTTTTCTGATGATGGATCCTAAACTTGCACCAATCAGAAAAAATATCATACAGGTTACAGAATAAGCTACAATTCTCTGTTGATACATCACCACTTTTGAATAAAATTTTGTAATCGGATCTAGCTCTATTTCTCTACTTTCTGCAGCTGATTTGGTGTTTTCTAATTTATTATAAGCTGTGTATAATATTTCTAGTTTTTTATCTTTATCAAGAGAATCTAACTTGAGCTGTGGTTCTAGTTTTTTTGTGGTTTTTGGTGTATTTTTTATATAACCAACATAAGCATTGGTTTGAGATAATAAATCGTTATTGATATTATCAAATGTACTATTGTTTTGGGCTTTTAAAGTTTTTATGGTTCCATTTAATTCAAAAAAAGTATTGAAACGATAATCTTCAGTAATTTTTTGTTCATCTATAGCTTGTTTTATAAGTTCGCTAATATCAAATAACACAGAAAGTGTGTCAAATTTTATGGCTTGATCGGATTGTTTTATCCTTTGATTAAAATCTTTATTGGCAATATTTTCATCAAAAATGTAACCATCAAATAGAACTAATTTCAAATAATTATCATTATTTGTAGGTACAAGTTTTCCGTTTTTGGCAACTATAGATTGTTGATCTTCGTATGCATTTGCTTTTTTATGGATGAAAATCCCTTTAATAATATCATCTTTTTCTCCAGAAATTTCATCAAATTTTATAAGATATTGTGGGATTTGATCTATAAACTGACCTGGTGTAAAATTAAGAGCCGGTTTTGTGATTGCGATATTATAAAGCATATTTTTTGCTTTCCTTTGAAAATCTGGTATCACATTATTTGAGAAGAAATACAACAATACAGAAAGGAGCATAGAAACCAAAAACAGTGGCATCATTGCTCTTGTTAAAGAAATTCCTGCGGCTTTCATTGCTGCAAGTTCATATTTTTCGCCTAAATCTCCGTACGTCATGATGGAAGAGAGCAAAATAGTAAGTGGTAAAACAAGATTTACAACACTTACTCCGTAATAAAATAGCAATTTCAAAACTTCCCAATACGTCAATCCTTTTCCCATAAACTGCGCAAGTTGAATCCAAATTATATTTACAATAAAAATGAAAAACAAGACGCTGAATATAAAAAAGAATGGTCCGAAAAAAGATTTTATGATGTATTTATCTAAAATTTTAATCATGCTTCAAAATTAAGAAAAAGTATGGATTTTAATGTAAAATTGAATTGCAATGTTTTAAATATAAATAAATTCTAAAATAATTGAATTTAATTAAAAAGAATTAGCTAATGGTGCTTTTTTGAAGGTGTTCTATCAATTTTATATGATTTAAATCATTTTACCCCTAAATATTTCCATGTTTAATTTTATTTTTGTATATTGTTTAAATTGCGTCAAATAAATTTTCAAAACGTAATTAAATAATTTTAAAATAAAATATATGAATAAAAAATATTTTGAACTACCTATTGCATTAGGAATGCTTTTTTTTGGTGTTCAAGCGAAATCTCAAGTGAAAGATATAAGCGTAACTTTTTCTCCAACTGCACAATATACTTTTTGGGATAATAATGCAGCAATTGAAGACGGACTTTTGGTTGGTGGAAGAGTAGGATTTGGTTTCGGACAAAATTTTGAAATAAGAGGTATTTATGAGCAATCTTTAGATATGAAAAATGCCTTCGGAAAGTTTCAAAATGATGTGCCAGATTTTGTTGGTACATTTCAAGAAAGAAAAGTAGATGTAAAAAGATATGGTGCAGAATTTAAAGCCAATTTATCTAATAAAGGTGTTGCTCCTTATCTTACATTAGGTTCTGGTATTCAAGAATTAAAAATTGATACAGAAACTCAGAAGCAAATTTATGCAAGTTTGGGATTAGGTGTTAAATTTAAACTTAGCAATAGAATTGTGCTAAATTTAGAGGGAAAAAGCACTGTTTTTAATCTAAATCCTGGAAATGTACTTTTTCAAGAAGGTGATGCTTCAAATATTGATCAAATATTCAATAATTTTGATAATACAAGATTGTACAATTGGTCTGTTTTGGCAGGAATGCAGTTTTATCTTGGTGGAAGAAGACCAGAGCAAATGTCTACACTAGATAAAGCATATTACAACAAATATTCTAAAACTTTTTCTGGATTAAGAGTAGTTTTTGAACGAGTTTTGGCTTATGTGAATTTTAATAGTGATTGTAATTTTAAAGACACCTATTTATTAGGCCGAAATTTAGGTTATAATTTTAATAAATATATTCGTGTAAGAGCTTATTATCT
>CAXYUO010000133.1:0-7255 GCA_964292185.1 uncultured Frigoriflavimonas sp. | reverse complement strand
AACTTCCTGTTTGCGAGAACCAGGCAAAAGTGCGATAATTTCTTTCTCGTTTAAATTATTTTCTAGTTTAAATTTTTCAATACTTAAATCTGGCAAATCGGAAATCGCATCTAATAAAGGATGACCCACGAAATGCGCATCAACTTGATGTTTTTTGTAAAAATCTTTCTCAAAAGGAAGAATAACTAACATTTCATCTACAAATTTTCTTATTTTTTCTACACGACCTTCTTTCCAAGCCCAAAGTTGCGGAGAAATATAGTAGATAACTTTAATTCCTAAAGATTTCGCAAACTCGGCAATTCTTAAATTAAAACCTGGATAATCTACCAAAATCAATACATCTGGCTGAATATTTTTTATATCTTCTTTGCAAAATTTAATGTTTTTAAGAATGGTCCCGAGATTTTTTGCAACTTCTAAAAAACCCATGAATGCTAAATCTTTATAGTGTTTCACAGGTTCAAAACCTGCAACAGAAGTCATTAAATCTCCTCCCCAAAAACGAAATTCTGCGGTAGAATCTTTTTTAAGGATAGATTTCATTAAATTGGATGCGTGCAAATCTCCGGAAGCTTCACCTGCGATAATGTAGTATTTCATAAGTAGTTGAAAAAAGAAAAAAGAGCAAAGAACATAGACTTTAAACTTTAATCATTAATTTTGTGTAAAGATAAATAATAAAAATGTCAGCAGATTTAGAAATAAAAAATAAGATTGCAGAAAGTGGATTAATCAATTTTGATATTGCAACGCTATTACCAAAAGGTGAGAGAATTGGTATCGATTTGAAAGATTTTCTTTTTCAAGAATTAATTTTGAAAGAAAAAGATTTTCGAGAAAAAATTGAAAATTTAGATCCAGAAAAATTTAAAAACACTTTCGTTTATATCTATAATTCTGCAGATGCAATAGTTCCACTTTGGGCATATTTTCTATTAACTGCGAAATTAACTTCCGTTGCAAAAAAAATAATTTTTGGCAATAGAGAAGATTTAGAAGTTCTATTGATGCACAATTCTATACAAACTTATGATTTTACAGAAATGATTGGAAAAAGAGTTTTGGTAAAAGGATGCACGGATAAAAACATACCTGTAAATGCGTATATAGAATTGGTAGAACAGCTGAAACCACTTGTAAAATCACTTATGTTTGGCGAAGCTTGTTCTAATGTACCTATTTTTAAAAATTAAAAATTTAATGCATTACGGAATAATTTTTGCTAAATTTGGAAGTGTTTGAAATACAAACCATTTATAATAATTAAAAATAAAAAAACAAATGAGTTTAATCGACCTATTAACAGGTAACGCAGGAAATCAAGTAGCTTCTGAAGCAGAAAACAAATTCGGAATCAGCAAAAATCAAGTAATTGCACTTTTAGCAGTTGCAGCACCTTTGGTAATTTCTTACTTGAAAAATAAATCTCAAGATGCAAACGAAGCAGAAGCTTTGAATAGTGCATTAGATCGAGATCACGATGGAAGTATTTTGAATGATCCTTCACAAGTTACTTCAAGACAAGCTGAGGGAAGTTCTATTTTAGATCATATTTTTGGTGGTCAAAAATCTACTGTAGAAAATCAATTATCTCAAAACACTGGAATTTCTATGGACAAAATTGGACCAATATTATCGATGTTAGCTCCAATTATCATGGGATATATCGGACAACAAAAACAATCTAGCGGAGTAACTTCTGGTGGTGGTTTGGGAGATTTACTTGGTAGTATTTTAGGCGGTGCAAACACTCAAGCTCAAGGTGCTTCTACAAATCCTATTAATGATATTTTAGGAAGTGTTTTAGGAGGTGGAAGTTCTAGTGCAGATTCTGGAAATCCTTTAGGAAATATTCTTGGAAGTATTCTTGGTGGTGGAAATCAGCAACAATCTCAACAAGGAGGTTTAGGCGGACTTTTAGGAAGTCTTCTTGGAGGAAAATAATTTCCCCGAAGTTCTAAATATAACAAAACCGAAGCTACATGGCTTCGGTTTTTTTCTTTCTATTTTGCTTCTTCAGTTGTTTAAGCTTTTGGTTCTACTGCTTTTTTTACAGGAGCTTTTTTCTTTTCAGCTGGTTTTTTCTCCACTTTTGTTTCTACAGCTGCACTTTCTACTTTATCATAAAGTGGCATTGAAGCTTTTCTCATTCTGGTTTTCCCGTAACTACCGTTGGTTACTTTACCTCTTCTAGATTTTTTGTCGCCTTTTCCCATAGTTTTTAATTTTAATTTTCAGAAATTTACTATAAATAATTTTGAAAAGCAATTTTTGAAAACCTTTTAACTGTTTCAATATTAATTATTTGGGTGTGTCAGACTCCATGATAAAAGAAATCATGTATTTTAATTAAATTTTTGAAAAGTAAAAACCACAGTAATATTGATGTTTTAACAGACATAGCTTCTTCAATTTACTAATTTAAAGTATTTTATTGTCGTAATTCAATAATTATTTATATATTTGCAATAATAAAATATTAAATCACATGAAATTAATCGGAAAAAATTCAGTTTCTTTTTACATTAGTTATTTGTTTCTAGCTATATCAGTTATGTTTGCGTTTCATCTTGCTTATGAAAGTCTTGGACACTTACTTTTATACTACAAACATGAAAGTGGAAGCAATTTATTTTCAAACACTTTTCTATTAGGAAATGATGTTGGGTGGGCAAAAAACAAATACACAGAACCTATGAGTAATCTACTTAAATTTAAAATGAACTATCCATATACGGAAACTCAAATGGTAACAGGAATTTATGGAAACATCTACCAAATAATTAATAATTTATTCGGATTTCTATTTGGTGGTGCCTTCTTTTATATTTCATTTAAAAGTTTTAAAGAAATGGGAAGCGATAAACTATTCAATTCTAATGCAATTAAATGGTTGAAAAGGTTTGCTTACTTAAACCTTGCCTATGCAATAGTTGCATTATGCCAAATGTTCATATCCTACGGAGTTGATGGATTTGCATTGATATCAATTTCCGCTTTTATATTTCTAGGAATTATCGTGCTTTTCATCGTTCAATTCTTCAAAAAAGGCTACGAATTACAATCTGAAAACGATCTAACAATTTAATATTATGAAAATTACATTTCCAAAAATTATTTATTATGTATCGCTTTTTTGCTTTCTAATAAGTTTTGCTTTATTTCTTTATGTTACTTTTGGTTTGTTAACCTATTTGTTAGAAGAGATTTTTAACACCAATTTTGGACTTTTGGAAAGGATAAACCATGAAAATGTTGAACAAATTCATCTGAAAATACCATTTATAAAATTTGCAGTAGGATTTCCTACAAAAAGTCCAGTTGTCATATTAATGCTTTTGTTTTTTGGATTTTATGCCTTCTATTTTTATGTAATGAAAAAGTTTTTCGGTATCTTTTCATCTGATTTGACTTTTACAAAAGATAATATCAAAAAATCAAACCAGTTTTTATTAATTAATTTAGTCCCAATACTATTTTGGCTTTCATTCGCAACTCGTGAAATAGTTCTGAGCAAGAACAACATTTTTGATGAAGAATTTATTTTAATTTTAGTACATTTATTTGTGCTTTTTATCATTTATCTGTATCGAGATATTTTGAAAAAGGGAGTAGAATTGCAAGAAGAAAACGAACTAACAATATAAAATATGCCGATAATTATAAACATAGACGTCATGCTTGCAAAACGCAAGATGCAAAGTCAGGAATTGGCAGAGAAAATCGGAATTACACAAGCGAATTTATCAATTCTAAAAACTGGAAAAGCAAAAGCATTGAAAATATCTACTTTAGAATCAATTTGCAAAGCCTTGGATTGTACACCAGGAGATTTAATAGAATATCAACCTTAAAATTTTTATAAAATGAAAAAATTATTTTTTTTATTTAGTCTTTCAATGTTAAATTTGCTTTCTGCACAAGAACTCTCTGCAGACCAAAAGAAAATGATAAAAAATGATGACTCCTTAGTTTTTTCAAATAATGTAACCAAGGAAAACATCAATTTATGCTACAATTTAGAAGAAAATTCATATTCTTTGCTTGCACTTTCTATTAAGATGAACTCGCCAAATATTTTTCAAAAATTATTGGATGCAAATGCAGATTTAGAAAAAACCTGTGATGGAAAAACACCACTTATGTTTGCAGCAAAATACGGAAATGCAGCATTTGTGAAAAAATTGATGGAAAAAGGTGCAAAAAAAGAAGCAAAAACTGAAAAAGGATACACCGCTTTTGATTATGCAAAAAAATATAATCAGTATGAAATCATGAAAATTTTAGAATAACTGAACTTGTTGAATAAAAAAACCTTTTAACCCTTTCAGCAATTGAAACGCTGGAAGGGTTTTTTACTTTAAAACCATTATATTTGCAACTGAAAAATTCAAGTTCAAATAGCGAACTTGAAACATTAAACTTGAAACAAAATTTATATGTTCAGAAGCCATACCAACGGAGAATTATCCCTCAAAAATTTAAACGAAACTGTAACACTTTCAGGATGGGTACAAACCATTAGAGATAAAGGATTTATGATTTGGATAGATCTTCGTGATCGTTACGGAATCACGCAATTGGTTTTTGATCAAGATCGATCTTCTAAAGAATTAATAGAAGAAGCCAAAAAATTGGGTAGAGAATTTGTAATTCAAATAGAAGGAAAAGTAATTGAAAGACAAAGTAAAAACCCGAATATTTCTACGGGTGAAATAGAAATTTTAGTAGAAAAACTAACGATTCTTAATGAATCTCAACTTCCACCTTTCACTATCGAAGATCAAACTGATGGTGGAGAAGAATTGAGAATGAAATACAGATATTTAGATATCCGTAGAAATCCTGTGAAAGACAAATTGATTTTCCGTCATAAAATGGCGCAGAAAGTAAGAAATTATTTATCCGAACAAGATTTTATTGAAGTAGAAACGCCAGTTTTAATAAAATCTACTCCAGAAGGAGCAAGAGATTTCGTAGTTCCAAGTAGGATGAATCCTGGGCAATTTTATGCATTGCCACAATCGCCACAAACTTTTAAACAATTATTGATGATTGGCGGAATGGATCGCTATTTTCAAATTGTAAAATGTTTCCGCGATGAAGATTTGCGTGCAGACAGACAACCAGAATTTACCCAAATAGATTGCGAAATGGCTTTCGTAGAGCAAGAAGATGTTTTAGGGATTTTTGAAGGAATGACTGCTGCAATTTTGAAAGATATTACAGGAAATGAATTTGGAAAATTTCCAAGAATGACTTTTGCAGATGCCATGCAAAAATACGGAAACGACAAACCAGACATTCGTTTTGCAATGGAATTTGTGGAAGTAAATGAAGAGACAAAAGGAAAAGATTTCAAAATATTTGATGATGCAGAATTGGTTGTAGGAATTAATGTTGAAGCTTGTGCAGAATATACGAGAAAACAAATCGATGAATTAATCGATTGGGTAAAACGCCCTCAAATTGGTGCAAACGGAATGATTTGGATTAAATTTCAAAATGATAGAACCCTTACTTCTTCCGTAAATAAATTTTTTGATGAAGCATCATTAATAAAAATTACTGAAAAATTCGGTGCAAAAGCAGGAGATTTAATTTTCCTAATGTCTGGAAACGAAAATAAAGTAAGAACCCAACTTTCTGCACTTAGAATGGAATTGGGAAATAGATTGGGATTAAGAAATCCGAAAGAATTTGCACCACTTTGGGTGGTAGATTTTCCACTTTTGGAATGGGATGAAGATACGAATCGTTTTCACGCAATGCACCATCCTTTTACTTCTCCAAAACCAGAAGATGTTCATTTATTAGAAACCGAACCGGGAAAAGCAAGAGCAAATGCGTATGATTTAATCATCAATGGAAATGAAATTGGTGGTGGTTCTGTTCGTATTTTCGATAAAGATTTGCAATCCAAAATGTTTGATTTATTGGGTTTTAGCAAAGAAGATGCAGAAGCACAATTCGGATTTTTGATGAACGCTTTTAAATATGGAGCACCACCACATGCAGGTTTGGCTTTCGGTTTTGATAGATTGGTTGCTATTCTTGATGGCAATGAAGTAATTAGAGATTACATTGCTTTCCCAAAAAATAATTCTGGAAGAGATGTGATGATAGATGCACCTTCGAAAATTGCTGAAGAGCAATTGGATGAATTGAGTTTGAAATTGAATAATATTTAATAAATTTAAAGCGAGGTTATATTAACACTCGCTTTTTTAATAAAAAAATATGGAAGAAATATTAATTTACAACACACCCACTTCTGAAAAAATTATAACTGAAATAAACGAATTTCAATTCAAAAAAGTTTGGAAGAAAAATCTTGCTCAAAACAACAAAAATCTATATTGGGCAATTGCCATTTTTTTACTTGGTATAATTCCATTATTAACAGATCCATTCTACATCGGAACTTTTTGTTTAGGATATTCTATACTCGCTGTCGCAAATTATTTTAACTATCGATCTGTATATCAAAAGAATAAAAAATTATTTCATGAAAACTTAGGAAAAGAAATAGAAAGCTTGAACAGAAATTCCAAGGACGTTTTTTGGGAATATACTCCAGAATATTTTCGATTTAAAAATTACAAACACGATTTAAAATTCAATTGGGAAGATATAAGCTACCAAATTGTAGATGAAAAATATTTGTACATCACTGCAATGCATAGTCTAGCTTTCATTTTAGATAAAGTAAATATTGACGAAATAAATTTAGAAAAAACCTTGAAATACCTTGGTAATAAAGCAACTATGAAAGTAATTTAAAACATTAAGGCAATTTCGCCACTAAACTTTCCGGCAAAACCTTCAAAATATAATAGATGATTTTCCATTTAAAATTTGGAACAATGGAGAAAGATTTTCCAGCATTTACGATGTATTTCGCAACGTAATTTGGCTCCATCAAAAGGTTTTTGTTCAGTTCTAAACCTTCATTTATTTTTGTGTTAATGTATCCACTTACCAAAACATTTACCACGATTTTTCTTGCAGCTAATTCTTGTCGAAGTCCGGCTAAATATTGCGTAAAAGCAGATTTCGTGCTTCCATAAATAAAATTGCTTTTCCTTCCGCGAACTCCAGAAAGCGAACTTAACCCAATAATTTTTTCTAAATTTTTGTTGAATTTGTCCATCGCAACAATATTCAAAATAGAAACTGCTCCCATATAATTGACTTCCATCATTTGTTTTGCACCGTTGAAATCTTGCAAAGCTTCTTTATTTTCCATCAA
>CAXYUO010000132.1:0-7378 GCA_964292185.1 uncultured Frigoriflavimonas sp. | reverse complement strand
ATGGCAAACATTAACGGATATCAACAATTGGTCTGATTGGAATCATAATATTCCATTATCCAAATTGAATGGCGAAATCAAAATAGGACAAACATTTGATTGGCATACAGGAAGATCAAAAATTCATTCAGAAATACATACCTATAATCCAAATATTGAATTTGGATGGACTGGTAAAGTTTTAGGAATTTCTGCAATTCATAATTGGAAATTAAGTGAGATTGAAAATACGACAAAAGTAATCGTAGAAGAAAGTATGGAAGGATTTTTAACTCAATTATTTCGTAAATCTATTCAAAAAAACTTGGATAATGGAATGGAAAAATGGCTGGAATTACTTAAAAATGAATGTGAAAATTAAATAATAAAATTTTCATTCATTTTAAAATTGTAATAATTTGAAACCAGCTGAAAAAACTATGGAAAATTGGACTATTTGCACAGATTGCGTTGGAATTGGCAAAAAAAAACGAAGAATTTCAAAGAAAATCAAACTTCAATATCATAATGATTTGAAAATTTTTGAAAATTCTGAGGATAAAACTTCTAAACCTACTCCACCAAAAGCTCATTTATACGTTTGCGAAAAATGCAAAGGTTCTGGTTTAATTATTTCAAAAGAAAAGTTAGTACCAGATTCTGAAAACTTTCCTCATCTTGCAATTATTGGTGCAGGAATTGGTGGTATTGCATTAGCAATTGCTTGTTTGCATCGCAAAATTCCATTCACACTTTACGAAAAAGATAGCAGTTTTGATGAAAGATCACAAGGTTACGGATTAACGTTACAACAAGCTAGTAAAGCGATTGAAGGTTTTGGTATATTTAATTTAGAAAATGGAATAGTTTCTACAAGACACATTGTACATACACCAAATGGAAAAATAATTGGAGAATGGGGAATGCGAAAATGGACGAATTTTGATGATAGAAAATCTCCAAACAGAACCAATATTCACATTGCAAGACAATCTTTACGCTCATCTCTTCTCAATCAACTTGGTGGAAATTCTTCAGTAAAATGGAATCATCAATTAATAAATTTTGAAAAAGGAGATTGTTTTAAGCTCAATTTTAAAGTAAATGATGAAATTATTACCCAAAATGCAGATTTAATCATTGGAGCAGATGGAATAAGAAGCATCGTCAGAAAATTAACTATTGACGAAAAAGAATATCCAATGCAATACCTTGGTTGTATGGTTATTTTAGGAATTTGTTTGCTAAAAGATTTAGAAAATATCGAAAGTAATTTGCTAGATGGAGCTACGGTTTTTCAAACTGCCAATGGAAATGAAAGAATTTACGTAATGCCTTTTGATTCTAAATCTGTAATGTGGCAATTGAGTTTTCAAATTTCTGAAAAAGATGCTCTAATTTTGAGTAAAAAAGGGACAAAAGCTTTGAAAAAAGAAGCCTGCAAAAGAGTTTCATGGCATAATCCTATTCCACAAATTTTAAATAATACTTCCGAAGATTTAATTTCCGGATATCCAGTTTACGATAGAAAATTATTGACCACAGAAACCCTGAAAAAATTAGGAAACATAACATTAATAGGAGATGCAGCTCATCCTATGAGTCCGTTTAAAGGTCAAGGTGCCAATCAAGCTTTATTAGATGCATTGCATTTGGCACGTACAATTACCAAAGAATGCCGTCCAAAATCTGATTGGAGAAAATCTGGAATTAGAGCATCTATTTTAAATCAATTTGAAGAAGAAATGCTTGATAGAACAGCTTCTAAAGTAGAAGATTCTGCAAAAGCAGCCCATTTTCTACATTCAGAAATTGTACTTCACGAAGGAGACGAACCAAGAGGAAGATGTTTGAAAAAATGAAATTTTAGAAAATATTTAATTGATTTAAAACATATAATTGATAAGCATTTTTACCAAAGTACTAATTTGTAAACCTTATTTTTGCAAATCAATTTTGATTCAATTTTGAAATCAAAAAACCTTTTATTAAAAAAAAACATGATACACACTTATACAATACTAGGAATGTCTTGCAACGGTTGCAGAAATCATGTAGAAAAATCGCTTTCAGAAGTTGATGGAGTTTCTCTTGTGCTTGTAGATTTAGAAAAAAAAGAAGCTACAATAGAAATGGATTATGCTATTGATTTAGAAATATTTCAAAATGCATTAAAAAAAGATAGTGATAGATATAGCATTCAAAATATTGGAGAAAAATCTTGCTGTTGTGAAAGTTCTAAACCTGAAACTAAATTACATGTTTCTAAAAATGCAATTTTCTATTGTCCGATGCAATGTGAAGGCGATAAAACCTACAAAAAACCTGGAGACTGTCCTGTTTGTGGAATGGATTTGGTTCCTAATGAAGAAAATAGCGAAGAAGAAGATAATTCAATAAAAAAATTACAGAAAAAACTCTGGATAGCCACAATTTTCACAATTCCTATTTTTCTAATTGCGATGAGCGAAATGCTTCACAACAATCCTTTATATAGTATTATGGAGCAAAAATATTGGAATATCGTTCAGTTTGTTCTTTCTATTCCTGTCGTTTTTTATGCAACTTGGATGTTTTTTGAAAGAGCCTACAGAAGTATAAAAACTTGGAACCTCAATATGTTTACATTAGTAGGTGTAGGTTCCGGAATTGCGTGGATTTTCAGTGTTTTTGGCTTAGTTTTTCCAGATGTTTTTCCTAGTCAATTCAAAACTGAATCTGGAGCAGTTCATGTTTATTTTGAAGCAGCTACTGTAATTTTAACTTTGGTACTTTTAGGTCAATTATTAGAAGCTCGTGCTCACAGTAAAACCAATTCTGCCATAAAAGAATTGCTAAAATTAGCACCAAACAAAGCAATTAAAATCATCAATAATACAGAAATAGAAGTAGCAATAGAATCTATTTTCATTAATGATATTTTGAAAGTAAAACCCGGTGAAAAAATTCCTGTAGATGGTAGAATTACTTCAGGAGAAACCACAATAGATCAATCTATGATTACAGGAGAACCGCTTCCTGTAAACAAATACGAAGGAGATAAAGTAAATTGCGGAACCATCAATGGTAATCAAACTTTCTTGATGAAAGCCGAAAAAGTAGGAAATGATACGCTACTTTCTCAGATTATAAAAATGGTAAACGAAGCGAGTAAAAGCAGAGCTCCTATTCAAAAATTGGCGGATAAAGTTTCAGGATATTTCGTTCCAGTTGTAGTTGGTGTATCTATTATAACATTTTTTGTCTGGATAATTTGGGGACCAAATCCGGCTTATGTTTTCGCTTTTGTGAATGCTGTAGCGGTTCTTATAATTGCTTGTCCATGTGCTTTAGGATTG
Source organism: uncultured Frigoriflavimonas sp. (assembly GCA_964292185.1). GTDB lineage: Bacteria > Bacteroidota > Bacteroidia > Flavobacteriales > Weeksellaceae > Frigoriflavimonas. The sequence continues at coordinate 4,061 of CAXYUO010000132.1, read as the reverse complement.
GCAACACCAATGTCTATAATGGTGGGAGTTGGAAAAGGAGCTCAAAATGGAATTTTAATAAAAAATGCAGAAGCATTAGAAAAATTTAATAAAATAACTACACTAATTGTAGATAAAACAGGAACTATCACCGAAGGAAAACCAAGTGTAGAAAAAATAATTGTAATTGATAAATCTTACTCCGAAAATGAAATTTTAGAGCAAATTGTAGCATTAAATTCTAATAGCGAACATCCTTTAGCAGAAGCAACTGTGAAATTTGGTAAAGAAAAAAATGTGAATATTTTACAGTCTCAATATTTTCAATCCATTACCGGAAAAGGTGTAGAAGCAATTATTAATAATAAAAAAATGGCACTCGGAAATCCTAAAATGATGGATACCGTACAAGCCAAAATTTCTACAGAAATTACAGAAAACGCAATAATATATCAAAAACAAGGCAAAACAGTTTCCTATTTATCCATAGAAAATGCTGTGGTAGCACTTGTTGTAATATCAGATAAATTAAAAAAAACGAGTGCAGAAGCTATTAAATCGCTTCAAGAAAAAGGAATAGAAATCATCATGTTAACTGGTGATAATCTCGAAACTGCAAAATCTGTAGCTGCAGAATTGAATATAAATAATTTCAAAGCTGGTATGCTTCCACAAGATAAATTAAAAGAAGTAGAATATCTGCAATCCTTAGGAAAAATAGTTGCAATGGCAGGAGATGGAATCAATGATGCTCCAGCTTTGGCAAAAAGCGATGTAGGAATTGCAATGGGAACAGGAACAGATGTTGCGATAGAATCTGCGATGATTACTCTTGTGAAAGGAGATTTACAAGGCATTGTGAAAGCACACAATCTAAGTAGTGCAGTGATGAAAAACATCAAACAAAATCTATTTTTCGCATTGCTTTATAATACACTTGGAGTTCCTATTGCAGCTGGTGTTTTATTTCCAATATTTGGTATATTACTTTCGCCAATGATCGCAGCTTTAGCTATGAGTTTTAGTTCACTTTCCGTTATAGGAAACGCATTGAGACTAAAAACAATTAAAATTTAGTATTTCCATAGATTATAGCGAAGAACCACAAAAAACTCTACTTCATTTATCTATTTTAAATCACTTAATATTTATTGCTCATTACATATTTCTATTTGCTCTATATAATTTACAGCTTAAATTCCAATTTCACATTGAAAAATCTACCAGTAAGATTTACAGGAACTGGGAAAATATAATTGGTATTTGCATCTGTAATCCATTGATTAGCAACGGTATTATTTATATTAAATGCATTGAAAACCTGTACACCCAAAGTTAATTCATCAAAATGGCTTAAAAAACCATAAGAATTATTATTCTCTTTAGAATCTACAAATACATAAGATAAACCAATATCTACACGTTTATACGATGGCAAAGATTTTTTAAAACTATAAGGATCAGAAAATAATGGCGTTCCTGTTGGTAATCCCATTGCATAAGTTCCGGTAAGATTGATCCTCATTTTTGGGAAATTTGGCATATAATCTTGGTAAAAAATAGCAAATCGTAATCGCTGATCTGTTGGTCTTGGTATATATCCTTTATTTTCTATATTTTCAAATGATCTTGCATAACTTGCAGATAACCAAGAATCTACACCTGGAACAAATTCTCCAAATAATCTGGTATCTATTCCATAAGAATAGCCTGTAGCATTGTTTTTTCCGGTATATCGTATTCTTACATTATCCATATAATAAGGAATAATATTGTCCATTTTTTTGTAATAAACCTCGGTTGTCAGCTTAAATGGTCTATCATACATTTCAAATTCAAAATCATTTCCTAAGATAACTTGCATAGATTTTTGAGATTTAATATTTGAATTAAAACTTCCATCTAAATCTTTTATTTCTTTATAAAACGGTGCTTGATAATAGATTCCACCAGCAATTCTGAAAAGCAGATCTGCATTCCACTCTGGTTTTATAGCAAATTGTGCTCTTGGAGAAAATATAGTTTCATCATTAAAATCCCAATGCGAAACTCTTGCTCCTGCATTTAGAAATGCTTTGGTATTTCCTAATAAAAACTTGTGAGAAAACTGCAAATAAGAAGAAATTCTGTTAGGCTGAATTTCATTATCTCCACGAATTAGATATTTTAAATCTAAATTGGCATCACTAAAATCTCTTGGGCCAGCAAAAGGTCTTGGAACGCTGTATCCTATTGAATCTTGCAATTTGTATTCATTGGTGAAATCTCTCAAACTTTCTCGCTCATATTTTGCTCCAAATTCAAAATCTGTATTCACATTTAGAGAATATTTTGCTCTCAATTGTGCTCCATAAGTTTTTACCAAAAGATCATTTCTTGCATGGTCTATTTGTCCACCAACATCATAAGATACTGTTGGTTCGTTAGTTACAGGATCAAAAGTTTTTAAATCATATTCAGAATGTATAGTATAATATTCTCTTTCTCTATTTTGGTAGGCAAAACCGTTCAATGTTAAATTTAATTTTGACGATGGTTTATAATTAATAGAAAAATTTCCCATCATATTTTTGTACTGGTCATTTTCTTTACCCCAATACCCTATATCTACTTTCAAAGGTTGCAAAACAGATCCAAATTCTACAGTTTTTGTTTTTGGGATTACTTCATAATCGTTTTTGGAATAGAAACCAATGAATGATAAAGACAATTTCGGTGAAATATGATAATTTAAATACGTTTGAAAATCCATATATTGAGGATTAAAATCTGTATTTTCATTCAAGGTATTCAATACCAAATTTGTATTTCTGTATCTGCCAGAAAACAAGGCAGTTACTTTTTTATTTTCGGTTGCAAAACCTGTAGTAAGCCTCCCTCCTATCAAACTTGCTTCTCCAGAAAGCTCAAGTTTTGTTGGTTCTCTGTAATAAATATTCAAAGCAGAAGACATTTTATCGCCATATTTTGCTTCAAATCCACCTGCAGAAAAATTTACGGAAGAAACCATATCAGGATTGATGATACTTAATCCTTCTTGTTGAGAATCACGGATTAATTGTGGTCTGTAAATCTCTACATCATTGATGTACGTTAGATTTTCGTCATAATTTCCTCCTCTTACCATATATTGTGAAGAAAGTTCTGTATTAGAATTTACGGAAGGCAAAGTTTTTATCAAACCTTCTATTCCACCAGAAACAGAAGCAATTTGAGATGCTTCTTTTGCAGAAATTCTCACATTGGTAAGATCAGAAGTTGGCTTTCCTTGTCTCTGAAAAACAACTTCTTCAATGCTTTTTGTTCTTGTTGTATCTTTTTTTTGAGCAAAAAAGACCATTGGAAATAAGGAAAATGTATAAATTATTAGTTTCTTCAAGTTGATTATTTTAAAGTATAAATTTAAGAATTTATTTACAAAATAGCTTCTCTTACTCTTGTTAATTTCTGTAATAAATCTTCCAATTTATCCAATTGAAGCATATTTGCACCATCAGAAAGTGCAACACTAGGATCTGGATGCGTTTCTATAAACAAACCATCTGCTCCAACTGCAATTCCTGCTTTGGCGATGGTTTCTATTAAATCTGGTCTTCCTCCAGTTACTCCAGAATTTTGATTGGGTTGTTGCAAAGAATGAGTAACATCTAAAATTACCGGAGCAAATGCTCTCATGGTAGGAATTCCACGAAAATCTACGATCATATCTGTATATCCGAAAGAATTTCCACGTTCTATGATGGCAACTTTATTATTTCCAGAATCTGTAATTTTTTCTACGGCAAATTTCATGGCTTCTGGAGAAAGAAATTGCCCTTTTTTCAAAGAAACACATTTTCCAGTTTTTGCAGCAGCAACTAATAAATCGGTTTGCCTAACCAAAAACGCTGGTATTTGCAGCACATCTACATAATTTGCAGCCAAAGCAGCGTGTTCATTTTCATGAATATTTGTTGTGGTAGGAATATTGAAGGTCTCTCCTACTTTTCTTAAAATTTCCAGAGATTTTTCTTCTCCAATTGTCGTAAAAGAATCTACCCTACTTCTATTTGCTTTTTTGAAACTTCCTTTGAAAATGTAAG
>CAXYUO010000131.1:0-7379 GCA_964292185.1 uncultured Frigoriflavimonas sp. | reverse complement strand
ATTAATGCTAATGGTATTAGTTTTTTCCAGCCAAGATGCATCAATTGATCATATCTGAATCTTGGTATCGTCCATCTTATCCACATAAAAATTAAAATTCCGATGATGGTTTTTCCTAAAAATGAAACAATACTTAAAATTCCTGCTACGTTTTCTCCCCAATTTTGATGAACCCATTCTATTCCTGGGAAATTATATCCTCCTAAAAATAAAGTAACGATCAAAGCATTAGAAATAAACATATTCACATATTCTCCGAAAAGATATAAACCCAATTTCATGGAAGAATATTCTGTAGAATATCCTGTTACCAATTCAGATTCACATTCTGGTAAATCAAATGGATGTCTGTTGGTTTCTGCTAATGCTGCTACGATAAATATGATAAATGCGACTGGTTGATAAAACACATTCCAGTTCATACCATCAATTTCAAATAATCCCCACAATTTTCCTGTAGCTTGAGATTCTGTAATAACTTTTAAATCTAAACTTCCAGACATCATGATGATGGAAATTAAGGTTAAACCCATCGCCAATTCGTAAGAAATCATCTGAGAAGAAGCTCTAATTGCACCGATTAAAGAATATTTATTATTAGAAGCCCAACCTCCAATCATCATTCCATAAACTCCGATAGAAACCATTCCTATTAAGAATAATACGCCTACATCTATGTTTGCAACTTGCAAATCGAATGAAGTTCCACCAATATTTAATGTTTTTCCCCAAGGAATTACGGCTCCTGTTATTAAAGAAACAAACATTGTGATGGATGGTCCTAGAATAAATAGAAATTTATCTGCTCCAGTCGGCGTAAAATCTTCTTTGAAGAAAAATTTTCCACCATCTGCTAATGGTTGTAATAATCCGAAAGGTCCGGCTCTATTTGGTCCTATTCTGTCTTGTAATGCTGCTGCAACTTTTCTTTCTCCCCAAGTAGAATATGCTGCTACCGAAAGTGATAGCAGGAAAAGTGCAAGAACAAGTATAATTTTAAATGTAATCAACTCCATAATTAAATTTCGTCTTTTTTGCTGATTTCTTTTGCATCAGGATTATCTAACAATCTTTGTTGGTCTTCTGGTTTTTGATAATGGTTCAATGAAATTACAGAATGTCTATCAATATGTCTTGGACCTTCTATATTCCATAGTTTTGTATCTTTTTTGTGAAATCTACAATCGTCACAAATCCAATCTTGAACTTCGTCATATTGATCTTTTCTTGCTGTAACTCTTATTATTTCTTCACCTTTCATCCAAACTACAGCTTTTCCTGAGCATTTTGAGCATTCGCAAGTTGCATCCATCGGTTTTGTAAACCAAACTCTGCTTGCAAATCTTGCCGTTTTATCCGTTAAAGCTCCAACTGGACATACATCGATTACATTTCCAATGAAATCACTATCTAAAGCTTTATTTAAACCAGTAGAAATTTCGGCATGTTCGCCACGAAATAATATTCCGTGTTCTCTTTTTTCTGTTAATTGATTGGCTGCCAAAACGCATCTTGCACAAAGAATACATCGATTCATGTGTAGTTTTATGTTCGGTCCTATATCTTCTGGCTCGAAAGTTCTGCGTTCAAATTCTGTTCTGGTACTTTCTATACCATGTTCATAACCAAGATCTTGCAAATGGCATTCTCCTGCTTGATCGCAAACTGGGCAATCCAAAGGATGATTAATCAATAAAAATTCTGTAACAGCTTTTCTACCTTCTTGTGCTTTTTCGGAGGAAAGATTTTTCACTTCCATTCCGTCCATTACTCCAGTTCTGCAACTTGCCATTAATTTTGGCATTGGTCTTGGATCTTTTTCAGATCCTTTAGATACTTCTACCAAACAGGTTCTGCATCTTCCACCACTACTTTCTAATGGTTTGTAGTAGCACATTGCAGGAGGAACAGATTTTCCACCAATTTGTCTTGCAGCTTCCAAAATGGAAGTTCCGGGAGCAACTTCTGTGGTTTGTCCGTCTATTGTTACCGTAAATGTCTTTTTCTCTTCGCTCATTTTATACGATTTTCGCTCAATTATTAAGCTCTATAATTCTTTAAAAATATTTAATTCGAACTTGTATGTTTCTGATATTAAATAATCTATATGTTCTTTAAAATCCTTTATATGATTATCAGAATCAGGATATGTTTTGATAATATGACTAACTAAATTTTTAAATTTAAAGTCTTTATCTATTTGTTCATTTTTAGTTTCCTTTTTAAAGGTTTCAAAATTAATATACTGAAATTCTTCTAAATTTTTATCTTGAATTTCTAAAAATTGAAATATCCAATATTCAAAAGCTTTTGGACAAAGTGCAAATATAAAATGATATTTTGTTTTATCCTTGTAAATTTTAAAACTATTTCCTTTTTTAATTAATTCAAAGGTTTTTAATTGTGGATGTAATATCAAATCTTTTCTATCTTCATCTACAATTCCTACTAAAAATTCTTCTTTTACTCTTCCAAATGCTTTTATAACTTCGTTCTTGTTTTTCTCTTTTCGTATCTTCTTTTCATTTTGTAATAATTTCCCGAAAAAATATTGATCTGCAAAACATTCAACAGCAACAATTCTTTCCATGGCTAATTATTTTCCCACAAACTATCGAAATTGAAAAATAAATTCATTCCAAATTCATAAACATCATCATTCTTTTCTGCATTTAATTTCTTTACTTCTGTTTTTCCGTCTATATTATTTACTAAATAAATCTGTGTATTTTCTCTACTTTCTTCATCTCTCAAAAATTCTTGAATAATAAAATCGCTATGCGTAACCATAAAAAACTGATTATTATTTTCATTGAATTTCACTTCATTTGTAAATTCCATGATGTAAGGTTCAAAACAATGTGCTTCTGGTTCTTCAAAAAGCAGAACAGAATTTTGGTTGCTCATAATTGCAGCTTTATAAAAAATTAATCTTTGAAGAGTGTCTGCAATCATACTATAAGGAAGCGTAAAAACAGTTCCGTCTTCGTATTCTTTGAAGATTTTCAACTTATTAGTATTTTTTTCAACTAATAATTTTAAATTATTTTCTTTCATCAATTTTAAAACAAAATTTCGCAAAGATACATTTGTAGATATTGTTTGTCCAATATTACTACCAAATGGATAATTTAAAAATTCTAATGAAGATGTTTTATTATAAATATCTTCTTTATATGTGTATTTTTTTATTGACGGTTGAATAAAAAAATTACTTTGTTCTGATGTAAAGTTTTCATTCCCTAATAAGTCAAAAACTAATTTTTTATTTCCAGATGTATTTTGAATAATGAATTTACCATCAATAATTCTAAAAAACAATTGTTCATTATTAAATTTAATTAATGATTTAGAAAAAATATTACCTTCAAAAAATAAATCATCAAAATTTTCAAATCGGATAAAATCTTTTAGATTAAATGGAGTGGGATTAATACCTAAACCCAAAATTCCTAATCCCTCCAAAATATTACTTTTCCCTGCATTCGGTTTTCCTGCAAAAATGTTTATTTTTTTGCAACCGTCTATTTTTAAATCTTTTATAGATTTAAAATTGGAAATTTCTATATTTTGAATGTGGTTTTTCATTTATTTACCATTGACAATTTTAATTTATACAAAATTAATGTCGCTGTTTATTTTTTTTATTAAATCTTTATCTTCTGTTAGAAATTCTAAATTATTCTCGATTACAGTTGCAGAAATGATAGCATCTGGAGTTTTTATTTTGTATTTTCTTCTTAATTCGGCAGTTTTTTCAGCAATATTATCATCAATATAAAGGATTTGAAAATTTGAATCTATAAACATTTTAATTTTTATAATATCTGCTTCATTCATTGGAATTGAAAGCAATTCAATTTTATTAATAATTGAAATAAAAATAGTGTTTTCGGCAAAAAGTTGTAAATGTGTTTGTTCTCCATTTAAAAAATTGATCAAAATATTACTATCACATAATATGTTTCTACCACTCATTTCTTAATTCTTTTTGATAATCGTTTCCATTTTTATTAAAATTAACGCTTCCAATAAAAGGCTTCCAAGCATTTTCACCAAGGCTACTTTTCGTATTTTTTGGTAAAATAAATAATGTGAAATCTTCTTTTGGAATCTCTTCAATATATTTGTCTCTTAAATTTTTTTCACCAATCAATAATTGCATTCCTTCAATAAAAAGACCTAATTGTTGAAGTTTATTTTTTATATTCTTCCAAGAAGATTTTTCTTCCTCAAAATTTAATTCTAAATTTCCTAATGTCGAATATATTTGAATTTGCATTTTATTTATTTTTTTTAGTATTAAAAGTATATCCAATCCCAAAATTAATTTGGGCAAATGCAAAATTTTGTTTCGCTTTATCTGGACTGTTATTTAATGTAGTTTTTACGTCCCACATATTAATGTAGCCTGCTTTTGCTTCTACTCTCGCCATCCAATGGTTCCAAAATACAAAATTAATATTCGTTCTTGCATCTGCTCCAATTCCCGCAACGTGAAAACGATCGCTTCTTTCGTTTGCGAAAAGTTTTACATTACTTCTTGGGAACAAAACACCAGTTCCTGCTCCAAAACTCCAAGCTATATCTACATTTTTACTTGTGTATAAGGCTTTATATTTTTCTAATCCTAAATTGATATAATTCAATCCATCTGTATGTTCAAAAGTCAAGAATTTTTCATCAACTAAATTCACTTTTCCATTATTTACCATTGCTGCATAAACTGGATCGGAGATATTTCCTTTAAAATCTACCGTTTGATCTTGATCCATCACGTATTTCATGTGATCTTGAGCGATAACCAAAGCTAAATTATCTTTTATAAAATAACCCAATCTAAAATTAAACTGCGGAATAGAAACTGTTCCCGGGTTTATATAATCTAAACTCAATTCTGAAGGTCTATCATGTGCAACTACATTTTCTAAAGTGAAATCGTAATTAGCTCCTTTGAAATGAATATCAGATTTTGTAAAAGCCGCTCTATTCCAACCCCAATAAACGAACATTGCTCCTTTGCTAAATGTTGGCTTAACATATTCAACTTCATGAACATGATTTAACGAATCATTATTTTGTGCTTTGTTTAAACTTATACCAACAATAAGAAATACAAATATTATAATTAAATTTTTCATTTTATTAATAGGATTTCATCCTATTCTTTATTAAATCGTCACTTCGTGACTTAGTTTGTTGTTGCTACTGGAATTGGATCTGCATAATGTGCTAAACCATAATTCTGGGTTAAACACAATTCAGGATTTTTCACATACCATTCAAATTCATCTCGGAAATGACGAATTGCTGCTGCAACTGGCCAAGCTGCTGCATCTCCAAGTGGACAAATTGTGTTTCCTTCTATTTTTCTTTGGATGTCCCAAAGTAAATCTATGTCAGACATTTCGCCTTTTCCAGATAATATTTTTTTCAAAATTCTGTATAACCATCCAGTTCCTTCACGACAAGGTGTACATTGTCCACAACTTTCGTGAGCGTAAAATCTTGCTAAAGTCATGGTATGTTCTACTATACTTTGATCTTCATCTAAAACGATAAATCCACCAGAACCCATCATAGTTCCAGTTGCAAAACCACCATCTGCAAGAGATTCGTAATTCATCAATCTTGGTTCTCCTGAGATTGTTTTTAATAATAAATTAGCTGGCACAATAGGAACTGAACTTCCACCAGGAATACAAGCTTTCAATTTTTTACCATTAGGAATTCCACCACAATATTTTTCAGAGTAGATAAATTCTTCTACCGTAATCGTCATGTCAATTTCATAAACACCTGGTTTATTGATGTTTCCACAAGCGGAAATTAATTTTGTACCAGTAGATTTTCCAACACCAATTTTTGCATATTCTGCGCCAGTTTCCATGATGATTGGAACTACAGCTGCTATTGTTTCTACATTATTTACAACGGTTGGTCTTTCCCAAGCTCCTTTTACAGCAGGAAATGGAGGTTTTAATCTTGGATTTCCACGTTTTCCTTCAAGAGATTCTAAAAGTGCAGTTTCTTCTCCACAAATATAAGCTCCTGCTCCACGTTGAACATAAATTTCGCAATCGAAACCACTTCCAAGAATGTTTTTTCCAAGAAATCCGGCTTTTTTTGCTTCTTCAATTGCTTCTTCTAGAATATCTGTAATCCACGCATATTCTCCACGAATATAGATATAGGAAACATTTGCTCCTAAACAATAAGAAGAAATTATCATACCTTCTATTAATAAATGAGGAATAAATTCCATCAAATATCGATCTTTGAAAGTTCCGGGTTCAGATTCGTCTGCATTTACAACCAAATGTCTTGGTACGCCTTCTGGTTTTGCGAGAAAGCTCCATTTCAATCCTGTTGGAAATCCTGCACCACCACGACCACGAAGTCCTGAAGTTTTCACTTCTTCCAAAATTTCTTCGATAGACATTTTAAAAGCTTTTTCTGCAGCTTCATAACCACCTTGTTTTCGGTAGGTTTTAAAATAGCGAATACCTTCTATATGTGCGTCTTTAAGTAAAAGTTTTTTACTCATTTTTTATTTTAAACTAAAGTTTATACTTTATTATTAATTCTCTTTTGATTTTTCTGTAATATATTCTACTCTTTTTCCAGAGCCTTCTATCGCTTTCAAAGCAATTTCTTGAACTTGATTAGAAGCAGCAGCTTGTTTAAGATTTAGAGCAGCAATTATTTCTGATTGCTCATTAACTTTGTTTTTTAGGGTTTCAATTTCTAATTTCAAAAGTTTTATTTCGGTTTCTAAATCTTTATTTTCTAATTGTTTTGCAAAATTAAACTCTTTTGTTAAATTTTCTGTAACCTCTTTCTCTTTATTTGAAACATTTGTTACCAATTGGGTTTCTAATTCCGAGATTTTGAATTTCATTTCTTCAAAAAAGGTTTCTTTTTCCTTTATTGCATTTTGTCTTTCTGCAATTTCTTTCTCAAAAACAATTTTTTTATCTTTTAATTCTTGTTCTAATTTTTGTTTTTGCGTTTGATAAGCGTCTTCATCGTTTCTATTTCTCAGTTTTGCACTATACTCTTTTTCTTCTTTTTCTCTATCCCAATTTTGCTTGGTTTGTGCAATTTCTTCTTCTAATTTTTCTTTAGCATTTTTATGAGTTAGAATTAGGGCGTCTAAACTTTCTGCTTTAGCTTTTACAGAGTAAAAATTTTCTAACTCTTGTTTTTGAATATTCAAAGCATCTTGAACAGATGAAAATTTTTGTTTTTCTTCTTCAAATTTTTGTTTAAATTCATCTATTTGGTTGATGAAAGCAGTTTTTAAATCATCTAAAGAAAAAGAACTTTTTTGCGAAAATTCTTGAGCTTTTAGAAGTAGTTTTTCTTTTTCTTCTAAT
>CAXYUO010000130.1:0-7403 GCA_964292185.1 uncultured Frigoriflavimonas sp. | reverse complement strand
ATACTGGATATGACTTATACAAAATTTTATCTGATATAGCAGACAAAAAGACAAAGTAAATGGATGCTAATGAAATTTATAAAGGGAATTGTTTAGAAAAATTAACCGAACTCAAATCGAATTCTGTTGATTTAGTATATTTTGACCCACCTTTTTATACACAAAAGAAACATTCTTTAGTTACTCGTGATTCTAGTAAAAAATATGAATTCAGCGACAGTTGGGAATCTTTAGATGATTATTTATTCTTAATTGAGTCTTGCTTACTTGAATGCAAGAGAGTTTTAAAAAACACAGGAAGTGTTTTTCTGCATTGTGATAAAGTTGCTTCGCATTATATCCGAGTTACCCTTGATAAAGTTTTCGGAATGAAAAACTTTAGAAGTGAAATAATTTGGAGTTATAAAAGATGGTCAAATTCAAAAAAAGGATTATTGAATTCACACCAAAACATTTATTTCTATTCAAAATCTGACGATTTTAAATTCAACCAATTTTATACTGATTACGCACCAACTACGAACATAGATCAAATCTTACAAGACCGAGAAAAAACCACAAATGGCAAATCCATTTACAAAACTGATGAAAATGGAAATATAGTTTTGGGTAAAGAAAAAAAAGGCGTGCCATTATCAGATACTTGGGAAATCCCATATCTAAATCCAAAAGCCAAAGAACGAGTTGGGTATCCTACACAAAAACCTGTCTTATTATTAAAAGAAATTATTAAAATAGTAACTGACGAAGGAGATTTGGTAGTTGACCCATTTTGTGGTAGTGGAACGACTTGTGTTGCCGCAAAATCTATGAACCGTAATTTTATTGGAATAGATGCCTCAACTGACGCAGTTGAACTAGCTCATAAAAGATTAGAAGAAATGATTATAACCGAATCCGCTCTTCTAAATAAAGGCTCAGAGAGTTACCTAGAAAAGTCAGATTACGAAATTGCACTTTTAAATAGTATAGATGCTCTACCTGTACAAAGGAATTCTGGCATTGACGGTTTTCTAAAAAATCACGTTAGTGAAAAACCTGTTCCCGTAAAAATTCAAGGTAAATACGAAACCGTAAATGATGCAATAGAAAAACTTGAAAGGTCTTGCCACGGAAAAGAATATCATTTAAAAATAGTAATTCAAACTAGAAATGAATCAAAAGGAGATAGATTATTTGAATTAGTTTCAGATGTTAAAATCATTAAATCAGCAGAATTAAAGATTGAAGAGTTAAAGAGCGAAATAAATTTTAAGTTAAACATACATTAAATTTGAAAACCAATACATACCAAGAAAAATTTCAACCCCAAACCTACACCGATAAAAACAATATTTCCTACACCGCAATTCCAGACGATCAATATGGTGTGAGAACCTACACTTTGGAAAACGGATTGCAAGTTTATCTCGCCAAAAATGACGAGAAACTTGGAATTCAAACCTATATTGCCGTGAAAACTGGTTCTAATCGTGATCCAAAAGACAATACTGGTCTTGCTCATTATCTGGAACACATGATGTTTAAAGGTACAAGCAAAATTGGAACGGCCAATTGGACCGAAGAAAAAAAACTGTTAGATGAAATTTCTGATCTCTACGAAAAGCGAAAAAATTCTGAAAATTTAGAAGAGAAAAAAGAAATTTATACTAAAATAGATGCACTTTCTACCAAAGCCGCAACTTTCGCTATTCCCAATGAATACGATAAACTGCTTTCTTCCATCGGTGCAACGGGAACCAATGCGCACACTTGGTTAGACGAAACTATTTACAAAAATAACATCCCAAAAGATGAACTGGAAAAATGGCTTTTGATAGAAAAAGAACGTTTTTCTGAATTGACGTTACGGCTTTTTCACACCGAATTGGAATCTGTTTACGAAGAGTTCAACCGAGCGCAAGATAATGACGGCAGATTGGTGAATTATGCGTTGATGGAATTGCTTTTTCCTACACATCCAAACGGACAACAAACCACGCTTGGAAAAGCCGAGCATTTGAAAAACCCTTCTATGAAGGCAATTCATCAATATTTTGATGATTTTTATGTGCCGAATAATATGGCAATTGTTTTGGTGGGAGATTTAGATTATGAAGAATCCATTCAATTAATTAATGAAACTTTTGGAGAATTGAAACCAAAAGAAATCATTAATAAAGATAAAATTATAGAAAAACCTTTCACAGAAAAATCGACAATTACGGTACAAAGTCCAACCATGCCGAGATTGCAAATTGCGTGGAGAACCGACAGTTTTGGAACGTACGAATCTCGATTATCAGAATTGTGTTCACAAATTTTGTGTAATAATGGCGAAGTTGGTTTGGTAGATATTAATCTGAATCAAAAGCAAAAAGTATTGCGAGCAGGAGCTTTTAATGCAAGTTTCAAAGAATATGGTTATTTTTCTATGGTCATTATTCCTAAAGAAAATCAAACTTTGGAAGAAGGTGAACAGTTTTTGTTGGCTCAAATTCAATTATTAAAAGACGGAAATTTTGCAGATTGGCTTTTGCCAGCCATTTTAAATGACATGAAAATGCAACGTTGGAAAGCTTGGGAATCTGCAAACGGTTTGGCAACAACGCTTTATGATAATTTTATAAAAGACTCGAATTGGGAAGAAGAATTGCAGGAAATGGAATTGTATTCCGCAATTACAAAAGAAGATTTGGTGAAATTTGCCAATGAATTTTTTGATGAAAATTATGTAGCCGTTTATAAAAATCAAGGTGAAAATGAAGATTTAATTCGCGTAGAAAATCCGAAGATCACGCCGATTAAAATTAATAGAGAAGCAGATTCAGAATTTTACAAAGAGATTCAGAAAATCCCGTCAATTCCTGTAGAACCTGTTTTTATAGATTTTGAAAAAGAAATTTTGGTGGAAGAAATTCAGGGAAGAACTATTTCTTTTGTAGAAAATAAATACAGCGAAATTGCGCAGGTTAATTTTCTATTTCCAATTGGAAAAGACCATGATAATCAATTAGATACTGCTTTCAATTTGTTGGATTATTTGGGAACAAATACGCAATCTGCGGAAGACATCAAAGCAGAATTTTACAAATTGGGAATTACGCATAGCTTTCAAATTACGTCAGATCATACCAGTTGGATGCTTTCTGGTTTGGAAGAAAATATTGCAAAAGGAACACAGCTTTTGTTCAATTTTATTCAAAATTTAGCTTCAGACGAAGAAATTTATCAAGAAGTGGTAGAAACCATTTTGGAAGCGAGAGCATATAATAAAAAAGACAAGCAAAAAATCATCAATGCGATTTCCAGCTATGCGAAATTTGGCAAAAATTCTCGATCTTTAGATTTCCTTTCAGCTGCAGCAATGCAAAATTTAACTTCAGAAAATTTAATTAAAATCATTCAAAATCTCTTGCATCAAGATTATGAAATTTTCTTTTATGGTAAAAAATATGCAGCATTTAAGAATGAAATTGCAAAATTAATTCAAACAAAAACTTTAGAAATTCCATCGCCAAAAATTTATCCTGAACCAGAAACTTCGGGAAAAATCTATTTCGCAGAATATGATATGGTGCAAGTAGAAATGCTAAAAATTGCCAAATCTGCTACTGTAAATCCTTACGAATTTGGAAAAATTAATGTTTTTAATGAATATTTTGGGCGAGGATTATCTTCTATAGTTTTTCAGGAATTGCGGGAGAGTAGATCTTTGGCGTATTCTGCTTATGTTTCTTACAATGCTTCATCCATAAAAGATAGAAGCAATTACGTGATTGCCTACATCGGAACACAGCCAGATAAATTGGTAGATGCAAATGATTCAATCAAAGATTTAATGGAGAATTTTCCATTACTAAAACCACAATTTGAAAATGCAAAAAGCAATATTTTAAAACAAATTGCTTCGAGTAGAATCAACCGTCAAAATATTTTCTTTAAAAATTACAATCAGAAAAAATTAGGAATTTTCCACGATTTGCGGAAAGATATTTATGCACAAATAAGCGAAATGACTTTAGCCGATTTAGAAAATTTCTATAAAACGGATATTGAAAATGCGAAATACAACACAGCTTTGGTTGGGAATTACAAAGATGTGATAAAAGCCGATCCAACTTTAGAAAATAGAATGGAGGTTTTGAGTTTGGAAGAGATTTTTGGGTATTAACCACGTGATTATTTTAACACATAAGTCACATAAGTTTAGTTTTATTAAATTGAAAATATTTTAGATCACAAAGTAAAAATCGTAGATTTTTAAAACTAATGTGTTCTAATGTTTTACTTTTGAGCAGAATCATAAAGAAACTTATGTGTTAAAAAAAGTTCCTTCATCTGCCAAATTTTCCGATTTAAAAATATTAAATCTGACAAATATTGTTAATTCAAACATATGATCCATTGGCACAAAATTGGAGAATTGCCTCACAAGAATTAAAAAAATATAAATAATATGTCAGTAAATTTCAAACCTTTAGCAGATAGAGTTCTAGTAGAACCTACAGCTGCAGAAACTAAAACAGCATCAGGAATCATCATTCCAGATACCGCAAAAGAAAAACCACAAGAAGGAACAGTTGTAGCTGTTGGAAATGGAAAAGTAGATGAACCAATGACTGTAAAAGTTGGCGACAAAGTACTTTACGGAAAATATTCTGGTCAAGAATTGAAAATTGATTCTAAAGAATACCTTATCATCAAAGAAGGTGATATAATGGGAATACTTAGCTAATTGCTTTTAGCTTCTGGCTTATAGCATAAATATTGAGAATGAGAGATTTTAAAAAATTTGAAGTATGGCAAAGAAGTCATCAATTAACATTGAATATTTATCATTTAACTCAAAGTTTTTCACGCGAAGAACTTTTTGGACTTACTTCTCAAATAAGGAGATCATTTGCTTCAATAGGTTATAATATTTCAGAAGGAAGTGGTAGAAATTCCGATAAAGAATTTGCGAATTTCATCAATTTTTCTTTAGGATCATCCAATGAAGCTGAAAATCAATTAATACTTTCAAAAGATTTAGGTTATATTAATGAAAATGATTTTGAAAAGGTTTCAGAAGATTAAATAATATTAAAAAAAATGCTTGTTACCTTGTGGAACAGGTTAAATGGAAATTAAAAACAATACAATAATGCGGATTGAAAAGGCTAAAAGCCAAAAGCAATTCGCCAAAAGCAATTTAAAATGGCAAAAGAAATAAAATTCGATATAGAAAGCAGAGATGCACTGAAAAGAGGTGTAGATGCTTTGGCAAATGCAGTAAAAGTAACTTTAGGACCAAAAGGTAGAAATGTAGTAATCGAAAAAGCTTTCGGTGCTCCTCATGTTACCAAAGATGGTGTATCTGTAGCGAAAGAAATTGAGTTAGAAGACAAAGTAGAAAACATGGGCGCTCAAATGGTAAAAGAAGTTGCTTCCAGAACCAATGATATTGCTGGTGATGGAACTACAACTGCAACAGTTCTTGCACAAGCAATCGTAAGAGAAGGACTTAAAAACGTTGCTGCAGGTGCAAATCCAATGGATCTTAAAAGAGGAATCGACAAAGCTGTGAAAGCAGTTGTAGAAAATCTACAATCTCAATCTCAAGAAGTAGGAAACGATTCTGAAAAAATAAAACAAGTTGCATCTATTTCTGCAAATAACGAAGAAACTATCGGTGCATTAATCGCTGAAGCTTTCGGAAAAGTAGGAAAAGAAGGAGTAATTACCGTAGAAGAAGCAAAAGGAACAGATACAACGGTAGATGTTGTAGAAGGAATGCAGTTTGATAGAGGTTACCAATCTCCATATTTCGTTACCAATCCTGAAAAGATGACTACGGAATTAGAAAATCCTTATATTTTATTAGTAGAGAAAAAAATCTCTTCTATGAAAGATTTGCTACCAGTTTTAGAACCAGTAGTACAAGCAGGAAAATCACTTTTAATTATTTGCGAAGAAGTAGAAGGAGAAGCTTTGGCAACTTTAGTTGTTAATAAATTGAGAGGTTCTCTAAAAATTGCAGCTGTAAAAGCGCCAGGTTTTGGAGATAGAAGAAAAGCAATGCTAGAAGATATCGCAATCTTAACTGGTGGAACTGTAATTTCTGAAGAAAAAGGAATTACTATGGAAGCTGTAACTATGGAAATGCTTGGAACTTGTGAAAAAGTAATGATTGATAAAGATAACACTACAATTATCAACGGAGCAGGTGAAGAAGAGCAAATAAAAGCTAGAGTAAGCCAAATAAAAGCTCAAATGGAATCTACAACTTCCGATTACGACAAAGAAAAATTGCAAGAAAGACTAGCAAAATTAGCTGGTGGTGTTGCAGTTCTTTACATTGGAGCGGCTTCTGAAATAGAAATGAAAGAGAAAAAAGACCGTGTAGATGATGCACTTCACGCTACAAGAGCAGCTGTAGAAGAAGGTATTGTTGCAGGTGGTGGTGTTGCTTTAGTTCGCGCAATTACGGCGATTAATGTAGAAGGCATCAACCAAGATGAAAATACAGGAATAAAAATTGTAAAAAGAGCGATTGAAGAACCATTGCGTCAAATTGTTGCAAATGCAGGAGGAGAAGGTTCTGTAGTTGTTGCAAAAGTAGCAGAAGGAAGCGGAGATTTCGGTTTCGATGCAAAAACAGACCAATACGTGAATATGTTTGAAGCAGGAATTATAGATCCTACAAAAGTAGTTCGTGTAGCTTTAGAAAACGCAGCATCTGTATCAGGAATGCTTCTTACAACCGAATGTGTGATTACGGAATCTCCAAAAGAAAATGGCGGAGATCCACATATGGGAGGTGGAATGCCAGGAATGATGTAAATAAATTCAATCCTTCAAGGTTTCTAAAACCTTGAAGGATTAAAAATAGAAAATCCGTTCAAGAAATTGAGCGGATTTTTTGTTTGTAGGAGCATACAGATTTTCTCTTTTTTTGAAAACTCAGCCAGCTATCCACTCTATCTTTTCTGCTTTGAAAGTCATTGCGAGGAACGAAGCAATCTCACAGCAGAAAAGGATGCCGTTTCTATCTGGGCTAAAATGAAGATTATCTCTTTTTTCAAGATTTGCAATTCGCTGCTTTTCAATCCTTCAAGGTTTCTAAAACCTTGAAGGATTTTTAAAAAATAATTTAAATTTCCCACATTTTCTTTGAAAAAAGAAGAAATTCCCGTAACAATTCATTTCAATTACTCCAAAATTATAAATTTCGAAAAAGGAAGAATTACCATTAAAGAAAATAATCAATCTTTTGAAATAACTTCATTAGAAGATTTCATAATTCCATTAGAAAAAGGAAAATATACCATCATTTTTACGTCGGAAAATTTCAATAATATTTGGATTTCCAAAAAAATAAACGAGAAAGACAAGATTTTTAATCTTATAATCGTAGAAGAAAAATCTTTCGAAATACAAAG
>CAXYUO010000129.1:0-7406 GCA_964292185.1 uncultured Frigoriflavimonas sp. | reverse complement strand
CACAGTAAATTATGGAGAAGTATTTTCTGCAATGGCTGTGATGGTTATTTTAGGATTAATAATAGGAATGATACCTGCACAAAGAGCCGTGAAAATTAGACCAATAGAAGCTCTAAGAGCAGAATAAAAAATAAATTTAAAACTATAGAAACATAGATATGAAAAAAAAATTCACCGTAAAAAAAGTAATCTACATCATTCTCGGATTGGTATTTTTATACGCTCTCGGAAAAGGAATTGCCTATTTAGTAAATTCTAATGCCAACAAAAGTGAACAGTTTCTCACAAAAAAAGCAATTGTTCAAGATATGGACGATAAAGTTTTGGCAACAGGGAAAATAGTACCTAGAGAAGAAATTGAAATAAAACCGAATATTTCCGGAATCATTGATAAAGTATTGGTAAAAGAAGGAGATAAAGTAGTTGCTGGTCAATTGGTTGCAACCATTAGAATTGTACCAACTATCCAAAGCATCAATGCTGCTCAACAAGAAATAAGCAATGCCAATTTGCAAATAAGCAATGCTCAAATTAATGTAAATCAACAGCAAAAACAATTTGAAATGCAACAAAGATTGTACAATCAAGGTGTAATTTCTAAATTGGAATACATTACAGCTCAGCAATCTTTGCAATCTACACAACAAGTGTATCGCAACGCAAAACAACAATTGCAAACTGCACAAAAAAATCTGCAAATTGCAAGAACAGGTACAACTCCAGAATTAGCAAGTTTGGCTACAACACAAATTAGATCCAAAGCAAATGGAACCGTTCTTACAGTTCCAGTAAAAGTAGGAAGTCAAGTAATAGAAGCCAATTCCTTCAATGCAGGAACTACTATTTGCTCTATTGCAGATCTTAATTCTCTAATTTTTGAAGGAACTATAGATGAAGCTCAAGCTGGAAAATTGAAGGAAGGAATGGAAATGAATGTGGTAATTGGCGCACTTCAAAATAAAACTTTCCCAGGAAAAGTAACCATGATTGCACCAAAAGGAAACGAAGAAAGTGGAACTATAAAATTCCCAATTGAAGGTGATGTTTTCAATCCAAATAGCGAATATATTCGTGCAGGATTTTCTGCAAACGGAGAAATTGTATTAAGTTCTAAGAAAAATGCTCTTCTTTTAGATGAATCATTAATTCAATACGAAAAGAAAAACGGAAAAGACACGCCTTTTGTAGAGGTTAAACAGAAAGATGGAAGTTTCAAAAAAGTTTTTCTAAAATTGGGAACTTCAGATGGAATTAATGTGGAGATACTTTCTGGAATTACCAAAAATGATGAAGTGAAAGTTTGGAATCCTTCGGATAAAGATAAAGAAGCTTTGAAAGAAAAAACAAAATAAAAACTAATGAACTATAATTTTTCTATTTAAATTGATACTTCTTACCATCAATACAAAATTGATAAAAAGTAGCAGAAAATTTAAAGAAGTAATAATCGCTAATTTTAAAATTCTAAATTCACCTAAATTGATATTTTGAATCCCAATAGTTTCTTTATTAAAAATATTAAATGGTAAAATTTCCTTATTTAAATTAATTTCCGTTTGTTTTACAAACCAAAATACATAAACTCCGATGATTGCAAAAACTAAAATAACATGCAACCATCGGAATTTTTCTTTGCTTTTCGTACTTTTTGAAGTAATAATAATGATACACAAAACTAGTGCAATAAATATTAAAAAAGCATTATTTTCCATAAGAGCAAATATAAAAATTAAGCTTGATTTAATTATAAGAATGAAACTAATAATTTTTATTAAACCTGAAATCAGCTATTTAAAGAACAAAATTCAATAAAAATATTTATATTAATTTTTAAATAATATTGTCTCAAAAAATGCTGTAATTTTCATCTATTAATTACATTTGTATATGGCATACAAAACCTCACAACATATTTTAGGAACGGCCGGAAATCTTTTGGGTTTTTGCCTTTTTATCATCACTTCATTGCATATTAGTAATCAATCTCAAAACTCTTTGATTGATGAATTTACTTCTTTAATTGCATTATTACTCACTGTTTCTTGCATTCTTTCTTTTACATCAATAAGAACAGAAAATGAAAATAAAGAAATAAAATTTGAAAGTTTTGCAGATTATCTATTCATCACATCTTTAGTAGGTATATTTACAATTATTGTATATATTACAATTTATTTTTGGAACAAATAGCTATGAACAAAGACATCAAACACCTTTTGGATTCTGAATCCATCAATTTAGAAAAATTAAAAGAAATTGTAAAAAAATCTATCGAAAATGAGAATCTTATTTTAGATAATTTGGCTCATCCACCAAAAGAAATTATTACAAAAGGTCAAAAAATATCTGATAAAGTAGCACGTTTTGGCGGAAGTTGGGCTTTTATAATTTCATTTTTTATCATTCTTGTTATTTGGATATTTTTCAATGTTTTGGCTCCATTGCAAGATAAATTTGATCCGTATCCATTTATATTAATGAATCTAGTGCTTTCTTCTATTGCAGCTTTGCAAGCTCCAATCATAATGATGAGCCAAAATAGGCAAGAAGAAAAAGATAGAATAAGAAATGAAAATGATTATATCATCAATTTAAAATCTGAACTAGAAATTAGATCTCTTCATGAAAAAATGGATCTATTAATAGAAGAACAACTGAAAACTTTAATA
Organism: uncultured Frigoriflavimonas sp.; assembly: GCA_964292185.1. Lineage (GTDB taxonomy): Bacteria > Bacteroidota > Bacteroidia > Flavobacteriales > Weeksellaceae > Frigoriflavimonas. Next base: position 4,737 of record CAXYUO010000129.1, on the reverse strand, counting down.
GAAAGCCAAGCTAAACAAATTGAAATTTTAAACAAAATTCTGCATTCTAAAAATTCAAATTAAATTTTATTGATGATAATTTTTGCTGAAAAACTATCGAATAGCATAAAATTAAGCATAAAAAAAACCAAACATTTTTAAAATAATTTATATGACTATCCGTAACTTGAACCACATTTTTATTTGCCACGAATACACGAATAAATCATCATTCTTTTGCTTAAAAATTATGATTGAATTAGATTTAAATAGAGAATATTCGTGCATTCGTGGCAAAAAAATCAAGCATTCGTCTGCAAAACGGATAGTCAAAATAATTTAAATAATATTTGGTTATAAATTTTGAAAAATTTTCTTCAGAAATTACGCAGTAACCTTCAATATATTGCAGATTTGATCTGCCAAAGAAAGCCCGATTCTATCTTGTGCTTCCACTGTAGAAGCTCCTGTGTGTGGCGTAAGAGAAATTTTTTCGTGAGTTAATATTTCCTTAGATGGTTTTGGTTCGTTCACGAAAACATCTAATCCTGCAAAAGCAACTTTTCCAGAATCTAAAGCATTTATCAATGCTTCTTCATCTATAACTCCACCTCTAGAACAGTTTACAATAGCAACTCCATCTTTCATCATTTCAAATTGTTTTGCACCAATCATACTTCCTACTTTTTGTGCAGGAACGTGCAAAGTAATAAAATCAGAATGCTTCAAAACATCTTCCAACGGTTCTGTTTCTATTTCTACATTGATGTATTGGTTGTTATAAAATTTAACTTTTATACTCGCTTTTCCTATTTGATTATCTGCAGCTATCACTCTCATTCCCAATCCTAAAGCAATTTTCGCTACTTCTTGACCGATTCTTCCCATTCCTACAATTCCGATGCATTTCCCTCTTAATTCTATCCCTTTTGCATAAGATTTTTTCAATTTTGCAAATTCAGTTTGCCCTATCAAAGGCATTCTTCTATTGCTATCTGGCAAAAATCTTGCTCCTGAGAAAAAATGAGCAAATACCAATTCTGCAACAGATGCAGAAGAAGCAGATGGCGTATTGATAACATGAATATTTTTAGATCTTGCGTATTCTACATCTATATTATCCATTCCTACTCCACCTCTTCCAATAATTTGCAAAGATGGACAAGCATCTATTAAATCTTTTCTTATTTCGGTTGCACTTCTTACAAGAACCGTTTTTATATTGTGTTCATTTATATAATCTACTAAGTTTTCTTGAGCTACTTTTTCTGTAATTACCTCAAATCCACTTGCAGTTAAGCTATCAATTCCTGATTGATCTAAACCATCATTCGCTAATATTTTCATTTATCTTTTTTTATTAAAATTTAAACTTCAAAAACTTCAATGGTCACCTTTTTTTCTACCATATCTGTAAATTTTCCTTTGTATCTTGTAGCTTTCACCAAATGATTATCAATCCAATGGTAGTTTCCACCTCTTGGTTTTCCACACAAAACACTGTGGTATTTGAAACCATGTTTATCCAACCAATCTATCGTAATTTGTTTTAAATCTTCTGTTCTCGAAGTAAAAAAACAGATAATATGACCTTCATCATACCATTTATTAACGGTTTTCAGTGCATCAGGATATGGTTCGCAAGTACTCATTCTTTCTGGTTCTTCATTCGGAACATCATCCGTAATGGTACCATCAATATCAATTAAATAATTTTTTATATCTCCTTTAAGCATCGGGCTCAAATGTTCTAAATGTTCTAATTCCATAGTATTATTTTAAAGGTGCAAAAGTACAAAAAAGAATTTTTATATAAATATTCTCTCATTTTAATTAAAAATAAATAGAAAATACCCGTATTTATAATGAAATAAACGCTTCAACGTTGACATAATTAAAAATTAATCACAAAGTTTTTTTTACAATTTTTAATAGCAATTCAATATTATTATTAAAACAAAAATTTTAAAACCTGCTTATTATTCCTTAAATTTGTGTTTATGGAAGAAGAAGTAGTTTTAATAAACGAAAAAGATGAAGTTCTTGGAACTATGAAGAAAATAGAAGCTCATGAAAATGGCTTTTTACACAGAGCTTTTTCAGTTTTTTTGTTTAATGATAATGGAGAAATGCTTCTTCAAAAAAGAGCTGCAAGCAAATACCACTCTCCAAATCAATGGACCAATGCTGTTTGCTCTCACCCAAGATTAAACGAAACCTATTTAGATGGAGCCAAAAGAAGATTGCAAGAAGAATTGGGGATTGATGTAGATTTAGATGGAAAATTTCATTTTCTATATAAAGCAGATGTGGGCAAAAATCTCTGGGAACATGAGCTAGATCACGTTTTTACTGGAAAATATAATGGAGAATTTCAATTGAATGAAGATGAAGTTTCTGAAGTTCGATACATTTTGATGGAAGATTTAGAAAAAGAAATGACCGAAAAACCAACTGAATTTACAGAATGGTTCAAAATTATTTTGAAAGAATATAAAGATCATCTTTGATAATTGATAATTGATAATTAATAATTGAAAAAAATAGTATGAAAAAAACCGCATTATTTGATTTGCACGTTTCTCTTGGAGCGAAAATGGTACCTTTTGCTGGCTTTGATATGCCTGTACAATATTCCGGAATTACCGAAGAACACTTTGCCGTAAGAGAAAAAGTGGGTATGTTTGACGTTTCGCACATGGGACAATTTTTTGTAGAAGGCAAAGAAGCAAAAAACTTGTTGCAATTTGTAACCACCAACAATATTGAAACTTTGGAAGATGGAAAAGCACAATATTCTTGTTTACCAAACGGAAATGGCGGAATTGTAGATGATTTAATTATCTATAAAATGAGTGACGAAAAATATTTCGTGGTTGTAAATGCTTCAAATATTGATAAAGATTGGTCTCATTTCTCAAAATATAATGAAAAATTTGGTGCAAAATTGACCAATTCTTCAGATGAAATGTCTTTAATAGCTTTACAAGGTCCAAAAGCACAAGATACTTTACAAAAATTAACCGATTGTAATTTGGCAGAAATACCTTATTATCAATTTTCTACAGGAAGTATTTCTGGGATTGAAAATGTAATTATTTCTAATACTGGTTACACAGGAAGTGGCGGCTTTGAATTATATTGCGAAAATAAAGATGCAGAAAAACTATGGAAATCTTTGACTGAAGCAGGTGGAGAATTTGGAAGTTTACCTTGTGGATTGGCTTCTAGAGATACTTTGAGATTAGAAAAAGGATTCGCTTTATATGGAAACGATATTGATGATACTACTTCTCCATTGGAAGCAGGATTGGGTTGGATTACAAAATTAGACACCGATTTTCTTGATAAAGAAAGACTTGCCAAGCAAAAAGAAGAAGGAATTACTAAAAAATTAGTTGGTTTTGAAATGCTAGAAAAAGCAATACCAAGACACGATTATGAAGTTGCAGATGCAGATGGAAATACCATCGGAAAAGTAACATCTGGAACGATGAGCCCAATGAAAAAAGTAGGAATTGGTATGGCTTATATCGATAAACCTCATTTCAAATTGGGAACAGAAATTTTTATAAAAATTAGAAATAAAAATGTACCTGCTAAAGTAGTGAAAATGCCTTTTGTATAGGGATTTACAATCAAAATAAAGTAAAAAGCGACTGATTATTGGTCGCTTTTTTTTAATATAATTCTACCATTTGATTCGTATTTTAAACAATTTATTTTGAAAAATATTTTTCTAATCTATCGATATTTTCTTTTGAATTCCCAATGAAAATTTCGTTTTCTGTTAAAAATACTGGTCTTTTTAAAAAACTATAATGCTGTAATAAAAGCATTTTGAAATCGTTTTCTGTTAAATTTTTCACATCTATATTTAGAATTTTTATCTGCTGAGATTTTTTACTGAACAAACTTTCGTATGATTTAGATTGAGCATACATTTCTTGAAGTTCTTCATCAGAAATTGGCTGGGTTTTTATTTCTCGTAATTCCCAATCAGACAAATCAAATCCTGCCATTATTCTTTTGCATGTACTGCAATTTTTCAGATAAAATACTTTTTTCATACCCAAATTTAAACAAAAAATATCCGATTTTTTGCAAATCGGATATTTTTTAATTCTATAAATTTAATTTTAATAAGACTTATCTAGCAATATTTACTGCTCTAGTTTCCCGAATTACAGTAATTCTTACTTGTCCAGGATTGGTCATTTCGTTTTGTATTTTTTCTGATATATCATAAGAAAGTTGTGCTGCAACTGCATCATTCACTTTCCCACTTTCTACCATTACACGCAATTCTCTTCCTGCTTGTATTGCATAAGCACTAGAAACACCGTTAAAACTCATTGCTGTTGCTTCTAAATCTTTCAATCTTTGGATGTAAGATTCTAAAACTTGTCTTCTTGCACCTGGTCTAGCTCCAGAAATACCATCTGCAACTTGAATTATTGGAGAAAGAAGAGACGTCATTTCTACTTCGTCATGATGTGCACCAATTGCGTTCACCACTTCTTTATTTTCACCATATTTCTCTGCCCATTGCATTCCAAGCAAAGCATGTGGAAGTTCTGATTCTTGCTCTGGAACTTTACCTATATCATGCAAAAGTCCTGCTCTTTTGGCTAATTTTACATTTAATCCTAATTCTGCAGCCATTGTTGCTGCAATATTTGCAACTTCTCTGGAGTGTTGTAGAAGATTTTGTCCGTAAGAAGATCTGTATTTCATTCTCCCGATGATTTTCACTAA
>CAXYUO010000128.1:0-7525 GCA_964292185.1 uncultured Frigoriflavimonas sp. | reverse complement strand
GTTTTTGTAAAAACTCCTTGTTTAACTTTGCGTTTATTTTAATGCGTTTGACCTGAATAGATAAGAAAAATCCGTAATTCTAATAAGAAATTACGGATGATTTTAATTTTTAGAGATTAAGAGCCTGTTTAAAATTGTATTAAAACCACAAACCAAAGGTTCGCTGATTCATTTTACAATATAAATTTGAAGCAAAAGGAACAAAAGTTTAAGAAAATTAAACACTTTTTAAAGTAAAAATAAGTGTATTGTGCCTTATTTTCACTTTAAAAAGAATTATTTAAGCTCATTTTTTTGTTCCTTTTGTGGTTAAAAATATTTTTATAAAAAATTTAAACAAGCTCTAAATCTCTTTCGGAGAAAAATAATCTTTCAAAACAATAGAATTTTTCCTGAAATTCGCCCAAGTTTCAGACTTTAATTCAAAAATAGCAACAGCACAAGTTTTAAGTTGCAAATCATCTCCACAAAGTGAACTTGCAAAATCTGAAATCCCATCGTTGTGAGAAAATATTGCAAGAGAATTTGCTTTTTCATCAGCTTTTGAAATAGCATTGATAAATTCTGAATTTTGCGCATGGTATAATTCTGCATCTTCACAGACATTCATTTGATATTTTTCCGCGAAAATAGAACAGGTTGTTTTTGCACGCAATGCAGGACTTGTAATCATTTTATCAATAGAAATATTCTCATTGAATAAGAAATTTGCCATTTTTTCGGCATCATTAAAACCTTTTTCCGCAAGTGGACGATCAAAATCTTTCATGTTTTCTGGCCAATCGCTTTTTGCGTGTCTTATTAATAGTAAAGTTTTCATTTAGGAATATTTAGGTACTAATTTATTCATTTAATGTTAATATTTATACTTGAAATTGTACTTTCTGAAGTTTTATTTTTATTTTTCACTAAATTTGCACTTGATGGCACAAATAATTGCAATAGATTACGGAAAAAAAAGATGTGGTATTGCTGCAACAGACGATATGCAAATTATTGCAAGTGCATTAGATACAGTAGAAACAAATAAAGTTTTAGGTTTTTTAAATAATTATTTTCAATTGAATAAGGTAGAATCTATCGTGGTAGGTTTGCCAAAAGATTTGAAAGGAAATATGAATGAAATAGAAGTGGAAATTTCTATATTTGTAGAAAATTTCAAGAAAACTTTTCCAGAGATTAATGTTTTTCGAATAGACGAAAGATATACCTCGAAAATGGCTTCTTTTTATATTTCGCAAAGTGGAAAAGGAAGGAAAAAACGACAAGAAAAAGGATTGATAGATAGAATAAGTGCAACACTTATTTTGCAAAATTTTTTAGAACAAAAAGAAAGATGATATTACCAATACGAGCTTTTGGAGATGCAATTTTAAGAAAAGAATGTGTGCCAATTGATAAAAATTACCCAGATTTGAAGGGTTTGATTTCCAGTATGTTTGATACTTTAGAAAGTGCAAATGGCATCGGTTTGGCTGCGCCGCAAATAGGATTAGACATTCGATTATTTTTGGTGGATGTTTCTCCTTTAGCAGAAGACGAAGATTATGCAGAAATAGCTGATGAACTGAAAATATTCAGAAAAATTTTCATTAATGCTGAGATTTTAGAAGAAAGTGGAGAAGAGTGGAAATTCAACGAAGGTTGCCTTTCTATTCCTGATGTGAGAGAGGATGTGAAAAGAAAAAGCACCATAAAAATAGAATATTTGGATGAAAATTTCGTTAAACATATTGATACTTTTTCAGATATAAGAGCAAGAGTAATTCAACATGAATACGATCATATAGAAGGTATTCTTTTCACGGATCATCTTAGTACACTCAAGAAAAAACTCGTGAAAGGAAAGCTTACAAAAATCTCTAAAGGAGAAGTGAGCGTGAATTATAAAATGAGATTTCCTAAATAATAAATTTTAAATAAGAAAAAAATAGTAGATATGACTTTAGAAAAAATAATTTCCATTTCTGGAAAACCAGGTTTGTTCAAATTAGTTACTCAATTGAAAAATGGATTCATTATAGAAGATGTTACCACGAAAAAGAAAGTAAGTATTGGTAATTCTAGCCAAGTGAGTTTGCTAGATAATATTGCGATGTTTACTTTTGATAAAGAAGTAAATCTTTTCGAGGTTTTTGAAAACATAGCAAAATTAAACAAATACGAAGCTACGATTTCTCATAAATCTCCGGATGCAGAATTAAGAACTTTTATGGAAAGTGCATTGCCAAATTATGATACAGAAAGAGTGTATGTTTCTGATATGAAAAAACTAGCTCAATGGTATAATATTTTGCAATCAGCTGGATATATAACAGAAAAAAGCTTTGCAGAAAAAGCTGCATCTGCAGAAACCGAAGAAGGTTCTACACCAGTAATTGAAGAGAAAAAAGCTGAAACACCTAAGAAAAAAGTAGTAAGTGCAAAAGCAAAAGCTACTACTTCTGCAAAATCTTCTACAAAAAGCACACTTTCTAAAAAGGGCTAAACCTTTTATAATCAATACGATATATAGCCACTTCTACTAAGAAGTGGCTTTTTCAGTTGTATTCCTATGAAAAAAGGGGAAAAACACCCTTATTTATACAAAGCTTTCTTAGTACATTTGTTAAAGATAAACCATTAAGAAATCGCAACTGAAAAATCTTTAAACAAAAAACGGTTGAAGATGTGTGAAATCTAATGATAAATAAAAACAATAAAAATTTTAATTATGAAACCAAAAAAACTTTTATTTCCTTTAGCAGCTGCGTTTTTAGGATCTCTTACTATCTACTCTTGTATGATAGGAATAGGGATTGGCGGAAACACATCAACAACTACAGAAACCACAGTTTCTGCACTGTCACAACATCTTATTTCTCCAGCGCAAGCAAAAATTTTGAAAGATGAATATTCTACCAAAAACTATCAATTGGTGAATGTTGGAAAATCTCAACCAGAAACGAAAGAAGTGTATTACGACATCGAAGTTTTAGAAGATTACATAAAATATGTAAAAGCAGAAGCCAAGAAAAATGGAGTAAAAGATGTAGGGATTGTAATTGCTTTTGGGCAATATCCGAAAAGTGGAAATTTTGATACCAGATTGAAAACAGAATACAAAGGACAACAAACCGTGTACTTGAAAGCTGCTACAAAATCTACAACTACAGGAAACAAAGTAGGAATTGGTGGTTTTGAAGCAGAAAAAAAAGGACCAGGATTAGAAGATATTAGTGCTTTTGATTTCGGTCAATTATCACCACCTAATTAATAATCATGGTTTGGGATAAAGACATAGGATTATTAATAATCAATATTTTAATGTTGACTATCTGTATTTTGATGTTCAAAAAGAAAGCTGTTTTAGGATCTTATGGTAAATATATGATTACTGCAATGGTATTAACTTATTTGATAGATGCTAGTGTTTTTTACATAAGATTATACTCAAATATTCCTTTGGTTTATACCACTTACATTTATATTTATGGAGCAGCTGGTTTGTTTTTTTTCTTAATATTTCTAATGTATCATTCATTAATAAAAGATAAAATATTAAAAAATTGTACAAAAGTAATTATAGTTTCCTTCTTGGGATATTTTATATTTCAAGTATTACAAAACAGTTTACCTTTACATTTAATACAAAATATTATTTATTTTAATGTTTTTTTATTGTTATTTGTAATAGCTTTGTTTCTATTAGATACATTTAAAACAGATATTATTTTAAAAATAAACTATTATTATCCATTTTGGTTTTCTTTAGGGATGATTATCATTTACATCGGAATGATACCTTCAATTATATTAAGCGATAGTCCAAAAAATGAAATGACAAGTGGATTATGGTCAGTAATCACTTTTATTATTAATTTTTTAGGATATGGTATTCTATTAATAGGGTTAATCAATGCAAAAAAAATAGATAAATGAAAGGTTTTTCAGAAATAGATACCATATATCTTTTTAGCACCCTTTTAGTTTTTGTAATTCTATTAATAATGGCATTAATTTACACTTTTTTTTACAAAAAAAAATCTGAATTGCTATTAGATCGTCAAGTTAAAGAAACACAGTTTCAGCAAGAAATAACGCTTGCAATTATCGAGATGAAAGAAACAACTTTAAGCTATATTGGTCAAGAATTGCATGACGATTTAGGGCAAAAAATGTCAGTAGCAAAACTATTGGTAAATCATGGTTTAGAAAATGCAGAAGGCGAACAAAAAGAAATTCTATCAGAAATAAATGAAATTATAGGCGAAAGCATACGACATATTCGCAGTTTATCTAAAAGTTTCATCACAGAACAAGTAGAAAATTTAGGACTGATAAAATCTATTGAAAAAGAAGTTTTAAGAATAGATCGATTGAATTTAATGCAAATAAAATTTGATCATATCGTAGAAAAAATAGATATAGAACCAAAAGATTGCCTCATTTTATTTAGAATAATACAAGAATCCATCAATAATGCGCTGAAACATTCTCGTGCAAAAAACATGACAATATCTTTGAAAGATACTAAAAAAGAAGTTCAAATTATTTTAGAAGACGATGGTATCGGATTTAAAAAAGATGGAAACAAAAAAGGAAGCGGACTATTAAGCATGAAAAAAAGAGCTAACCTTATCAACACAGATTTTGATATCGTTTCTACCATCGGAAAAGGTACAATTATCAAGATAAATTATAATAAAAATTAATTTTAAAATTATGGAATACATTAAAATAGCCATTGTAGATGATCATAAAATGCTTTCGGCAGCAATAGAAAAAATGATTTCTGTAAATTTAAAATACAAAGTAATTAGCAATAGTGGAAATGGCGAAGAATTTATAGAATCTCTTGAAAATAGCGAATTAATACCAGATGTTGTTCTAATGGATGTTAATATGCCCGTGAAAAATGGATTAGAAACCACACAACATTTAAAAGATAATTTTCCGGATATAAAAGTGATTGCACTTACGATGGAAGACGATGAAAAAACCATAATTTCTATGCTGAAAGCTGGAGCAAGAGGTTATTTGCTAAAAGATATGCCACCAAAAATATTATTTGAAGCTATAAATACCGTATATGAAAAAGGCGTTTTTTATACAGATAATGTTACCCAATGTTTATTGAATATACGAACCGAAGATAATGAGGTGAAAGATTCTGTAGATGAACTAAAAGATAGAGAAAAAGAATTTATAAAATTGGCTTGTAGCGAATTGACCTACAAAGAAATTGCAGATTTAATGTTTCTAAGTCCGAAAACAATAGATGGTTATAGAGATTCCGTTTTCACAAAATTAGATGTGAAAAGTAGAGTAGGACTTGTACTTTTTGCTTTGAAACATCAATTGAATTAAAGGATTTTTCATTTAAATACTTTTTTATATTTTCAATATTTATGCAGAATTTTTATTTATGAATCCTAAGATGTCAAAACACAACTTCTAAATATAGTTCATTTTTAGAATAATAAAACTGCATAAATTCCGCCCTTTTTTTAAGTGGCGGTTTTTTTTTGCCCTTTATTTTTAGGGTGTTTTTCCTGTACAAATTATAGTGAATAGCCTTCTGAATCTGCCTTCCAAAGATTGCACCTTTGTATTACAAATTACAAACAATATTAATTCAAAATTTAAAACAATGAAAAATTTTAGACTTATTTTAGCAAGTGCATTTTTAGCTACATCTTTTTTAGGTAAAGTACAAGCACAAGTGAACCCAACAGAAAGAATCGACAACAAAAAATCTTATTGGCAACTATCTGCAAGAGCAGGTTATGATTTCCCAACTTATAAAGAGGATTTCCGATTTATAGATTACAAAGGAGGTTTTATGGGAGGCGTTTCCATCAATAAATATTGGAATTGGTTTGGAATACAAGCCGATGCAGATTTTATTCGAAATTCTACTGTAGGTGTGGGTTTAGATGGAAAATACGAATTGCCTAAAGGTTCAGGAAATTACACGTCTTTTCTAACCGATAAAAAAGATATTTCCCGAACTTTCGTAGGAATTGGTCCCGCTTTTAAATATGAAAGCAATAACAATAAATTTTCTGCAGAATTAGGATTAATGGCAGGAATTGGTTTCATTAATGGTGGAGAAATTTTGGTAGAAGGAGTGCAACAAGATTTAATTACCAAAGATCCTATCACTTATCATTCTGGTTTTGATAAAGAAAAAGTGTTTTCTACCAAAGCACAATTGAAATTCAATTATTGGTTTAATCCAAATTGGGCTGTAAATGCAGGAGCATATTATATGAACCATTACAATGTAAAAGAATCTACCAAAAACGTGATTTTAGACGCTCATTATGGTCCAAATCCATTAGATGTTTTCTATTTTGAAAGAGATAAAATTGCGGATGTTTACCAAACAACAGGAACTACAAGAATGGATCAACCAGGAAGTAAAGAAACTGAAATGCAAAAAATGAACCTTAGTTCTGTTGGTGTTTTCGCAGGTTTATCTTACCGTTTTGGCAAAAAAAATAAAACTGAAGAAATAGTAACAGAAGTAGCTGAAGAAAAAACCTACAGATTGGTAGTTACTGCAAAAGATAAATTTAGCGGACAAATAATCCCAAACACACAAGTTTTTATAAAAGATGCAAATGGAACAGTTATAAATACTGCAATTACAGATGCTTCAGGAAAAGTATATGTTGATGGGATAAATCCTAATAATTATACTATTTCTGGTACTTTCAATGACGTTCCTTTGATTTCTAGTTCCACAAAAACTGCAGAATTTGTTGCAAATGGAGATTTGAACAAAGAAATTATTTATGCAGACAAAAACTTCATATTGAAAGGTAGAACTTACCAATGTAATTCTTCGGTTCCATTATCTGGAGCAGCAGTTTATTTAGAAAATAAATATGATGCTTATAAAAAATCTACTTTATCTGATACGAATGGAGATTTTATCTTACAATTGCCACCAAATGCAACTTTCGAATTGTATGCGAAACAAGCCAATTATTTCTCTCAAGTAGAAATGGTGAACACTCAAAACTATGATAGAAATAGAAACTTATTCGTAAATATTGAGATTTGCGCACAAGAAACAGAATGTGGAAAAGGCATAGCTTTGAAAAATATTTTATACGATTTGGATAAATATTTCATCCGTGATGATGCAAAACCAGAATTGAATAAATTAGTAAGATTCTTAGAAGATAATGCAGGTGTGAAAGTAGAATTAGGTTCTCATACAGATTCTAGAGGAAGTGATTCTTACAACTTGAAATTATCTCAAAATAGAGCTCAAGCTGCAGTAGATTATATTGTTTCTCAAGGTATAAGCAGAGATAGAATAGTTGCAAAAGGATATGGAGAAACGGTTTTACTTAATAATTGTGCAAACGGAATACCTTGTTCTGATGCAGATCAACAAGTAAATAGAAGAACAGAGTTTAAAGTAATTTGCCCTAAATAATTGATTTTTTACTTTAAGCAATATGCCGCTTTACAAATTTGTAAAGCGGTTTTTTTATACCTCAGAAATGTTTTCAAAATTTTCTAAACC
>CAXYUO010000127.1:0-7545 GCA_964292185.1 uncultured Frigoriflavimonas sp. | reverse complement strand
CTGCGGACAAAGCTCCTACCACAAGGCATTGTGAGTTTTCTACTTTTCCCAAATTTCCACAATATTGACGTGCAACCCCAACTGATTTTTCGTAGGTTAAACGCATTAAAATATTTTCAAAAAATCATTAAAATCAGAAATTGTTTATGATATTCATATTAAACGCAAGGTTAAACAAAGATATATTTATTTTTCTTGAAAATATTTTAAGTTAAACCAAGGCATTTCATTTAAAAAAGAAAAACAAATTGTTTTACGAAATTAAGATTTATCGCCTTTGTTTATCTTTATCAGAAGTGTTTTTGTAAAAACTCCTTGTTTAACTTTGCGTTTATTTTAATGCGTTTGACCTGGATTTTTCGCCTTTTTTCTTGATGCCAGTTTCATCTATTAATAAGCCAATTTTTTCGTTTGTTTCCTTTTTTATTTCATTAAAAATGGAGGTGGCTTAAGTGCTTACTTCATCAAAAACACTTCGGTAGCTCCAAGGAGATTCGCTTGTAAAATGTTGTATTTGAGGGTATTGCGTGTCTGATACAAATAGAAGTTTGTTGTTATCCATATAAATCACTAAATTTCAACAAGTTATCCTATTTTTCCGCTCAGTTTTTTCAACTTATTTGCCTGATATTCAATAGGTTAAATACATACTTAACGAAGTGTTGTTTTGAGACTCGCAAAGGCATTTCATTTAGCAAAGTAAACAGAGGTTTACGGATATGCATAAAAAATTAAACGCAAAGTTTGTTTTTATGATGTCGTATTTAAGTTTACAAAGAGGAATCTGCTAGCAGATTTAATTAAGCGTTCGCTTCAAATGCGAATATTCGTATTCTTTGCTTACTTAAAATAAGCGTAAGTAATTGAAAGTCTTTGCGTTAAAAATTTTCCCCCAAATACACAACAGATAATTTATAATAAATATGTAATTTAAAATTGCCATTTTGTCACTTTACCTTCATTGGTATTTATTTTGAGAAAGTAATTTTATAAAATTTAAAATAAAAAAATCATGACAAAAGGCAATATCAATGTTTCTGTGGAAAATATTTTTCCATTAATAAAGAAGTTTCTTTATAGCGATCACGAAATTTTCTTAAGAGAATTAATTTCAAATGCAACAGATGCTACTTCAAAATTGAAACATCTAAGCAATATCGGCGAAGCAAATTCTGAAATTGGAAATATAGAAATTGAAGTAAAAATAGATAAAGAAGGCAAAAAACTACACATTATCGATCGTGGAGTTGGTATGACAGCAGAAGAAGTAGAAAAATACATCAATCAAGTTGCTTTTTCTGGAGCCGAAGAATTTCTTGATAAATACAAAGATGCTGGAAAAGATTCTGGTATTATCGGACATTTCGGTTTAGGTTTCTATTCTGCATTCATGGTTGCAAGTGAAGTAGAAATCATCACTAAATCTTTCAAAGAAGATTCTACCGCAGTTCGTTGGATTTGCGATGGTTCGCCAGAATTTACATTAGAAGATTATCCGGAAAAAACATCTCGCGGAACAGAAATTATTCTACATATTGCCGAAGATTCTACAGAATTTTTGGAAGAATTTAGAATCCGAGAATTGTTGACGAAATACAATAAATTCATGCCTGTTCCTATTAAATTTGGAACAAAAACCGAAACGCTTCCTTTGCCAGAAGATGCTGCAGAAGATGCAAAACCAGAAACTGTAGAAGTAGATAACTTCATTAATAATCCTAATCCAGCTTGGACGAAAAACCCAACCGAACTTTCGGATGCAGATTACAAAAGTTTCTATCATGAATTGTATCCAATGCAGTTTGAAGAACCACTTTTTAACATACATTTGAATGTAGATTATCCTTTTAATTTAACTGGAATTTTGTTTTTCCCAAAATTGGCAAACAATCTAAACATTGAAAAAGATAAAATTCAACTCTACCAAAATCAGGTTTATGTAACCGATGAAGTGAAAGGAATTGTACCAGATTTCTTGATGCTTTTGCGTGGTGTAATAGATTCTCCAGATATTCCGTTGAATGTATCTCGTTCTTATTTGCAAGCAGATGGAGCTGTAAAAAAGATTTCTAGCTACATTACCAAAAAAGTGGGCGATAAAATGGCATCTTTAATTAATGAAGACCGTGAAAGCTACGAACAAAAATGGAACGACATCAAAATCGTGATAGAATATGGAATGATTTCTGAAGATAAATTCTTTGATAAATCTGAAAAATTCGCTCTTTTCCCTACTGTTGATGGAAAATTCTATTTGTGGAATGAACTTTTTGATAAAGTGAAAGATACGCAAACAGATAAAAATGGAAATACTGTTTTCTTATACACCACAAATGCTGATGCACAAGATTCATACATACAAAAAGCGAGAGAAAAAGGATATGAAATTTTGATTTTAGATTCTCCAATTGCTCCACATCTTATTCAGAAATTAGAAACTTCTAAAGAAAAAATATCTTTTGCTAGAGTAGATGCAGATCATTTGAACAAATTAATTGAAAAAGATGAGCCGATAATTTCTAAATTAAAAGATGAAGAAAAAGAAGCTTTGAAAAAAACGATTGAAGAAAATTTAAATAATAATACATACGTAGTACAAATAGAAGATTTGGAAAGTACAGATGCTCCATTTTTGATTACTCAACCAGAATTTATGCGTAGAATGAAAGATATGCAAGCAACCGGAGGTGGTGGTGGAATGTTTGGAATGGGAAATATGCCAGAAATGTATAATTTGGTGATCAATTCTAACAGCAATTTAGCTGAAAAAATTCTAAAAACCGAAGATGCAGATTCCAAAAAAGTGCTTATCAACCAAGCCGTAAATTTGGCAAAATTGTCTCAGAATTTATTGAAAGGTAAAGATTTGACAGCATTTATTGAGAGTTCTTACGCGAATTTGGGATAATTTAAGAAACAAGATTCAAGATTCAAGAATCAAGATTAAAATCCGACTATTTGGTCGGATTTTTTAATATAAAACTTATCTGTATAATTTGTGAGAGCAATTTGTTCACGGACTACACAGATTTACACGAATTATTAAACTGAATTCTTATTTTTGTTGAGCAAATCTATTCAACTTTGCGTGAAAACTTTAATTAAACTAAATTTGCAAAATAATTGATTTCAATTTTCAATTAGCATTCAACATTTACAAACAATTCCCATGATTCAACTAGGCAAAACTCAAATTTTAAAAGTATCTGAAAAAAATTATTCCGGATTTTTCTTGGAAGATGAAGATGGAGAAAGAGCATTTTTACCCAAGATTTTCGCCACAGAATCTACTGAAATCGGCGATGAAATGGAGGTTTTCGTCTATCAAGATGATGATACATTAAAATGTACCACAGAAAAACCAATTGCTGAAGTTGGAGAATTTGCAGTGATGGAATGCATACAAACTTTGCCAACTGGAGCTTTTATGGATTGGGGAATTATCAAAGATTTATTTATTCCGTATAAGCAACAAAAAGGAAAAATAGTAGAGCAGAAGCGGTATTTGGTTTACATTTATGTAGATGAAGCCACCAATTTGATTACAGGAACTACGAAATTTAAAAGAAATCCACAATACGATATTTTACCTTTTGAATATGGTAAAAAAGTAGATTTAATATTGATGAATGAAAGCGAATTGGGTTGGAATGTTGTCATCAATAAAGAATATATCGGACTTTTGTATTTCTCAGATGTTTTCAAAAAATTGTATCCTTTGTCTGAAGAAACTGGCTATATAAAGGCAATCCGAGAAGATGGAAAGATAGATGTAATGCTTCAATTAGATGGTTTTGGGAACATTGATGAGTTTCGTCAGAAGATTTTAGATTATTTGGATCAGAATTTTGGTTTGATGTATTTATCAGATAAATCTTCGCCAGAAGAAATAAAAACGGAACTTCAAATGAGCAAGAAAAACTTCAAAAAAGCAATCGGCGGTTTGTATAAAGATAAAGTGATAGAAATAATGGATGATAAAATAAAATTGGTGTAAATCATTCTTTTTTAACAATCAAAATCCATTCTTCATCTAAAAATTTGTAACCTTGGTTGTACACAAATTGATAGGAAGAACCATTCTGATACGTGATTTGTTGGGTTATGAAATTAAAATCTAATCCCAAACCAATAAGTTTTGTTTTGGTAGTTTTTGTTTTTCCAGATACGTTCAGGTTTTCTAAAATCCTGTGATTTTTACGAAGAATATTGTTCACATTCCTCATATAATTTGAACTATCTTTTTTTTGATTATTATTAAATGTGTTTCTACAACCATCTGAACAGAATTTTTTATCAGATCTGCCAAAAATTTTATCGCCGCATTCTAAACATTCCATTTTCAAAATTTAATTAAAGATAGAAAAATACTTTTATATAAAGCGTTTTAGTTTTCAATAAGTTTATTATTAGAATTTTTAGAAATATCTTCTAAAATCCAATCTAAAATTACATCTTTTTTATTCTGAACATCTTCTCTATTTTCTATAATTTCTACATCAGGAAGCACACCTTTTTGTGTTTTTGTAGGTTCAATATTTGGTTGAATATACATTAATCCAATAGGGAATTTCAACCTAGAATTGGGTAATTTTTTCGTGTTATATCTTCCTGCAACGGTTCCATCATTTGCTCCACCAGTTTCTTCACCCACTAAAATTGCACGTTTATCGCCTTTCAATTTAGAAGAAATTATAGAAGATGCAGAAAAACTACTTCCGTTGATTATCACATAAATTTTGCCTCTGAAAAAAAATTCTTTTGGAGTTTGTTGATTTTTTTTATTAGATTTTAGAAAATATTTATTTCCTTCTTTTTTTACGGCAAGCAAACTTAAAGTACTATAAATAGGATAACCAGCAACTGCAAATGGTTTACCTAATATTGGAAAATGATTAAAATAATCTGCCTTCATAGTAGAATATGGAGAAGTAACTTCAATTTTGTTTATCAATGGGAATTTATTGGCTCCCAAATATCTGTAAAAATTCTCTATTTCAGACAAAGATCCACCGAGATTATACCTTAAATCTATAATTAAATTTTCGGTTTTTGCATTTGCTAATGTCGTAAAACTCTCTTTATAGAATTTTTTTGCACGAATTCCAGAGAAAGTTTTTATTCTCATTACAGCTATAGAACTATCTTTTGTTTTGAATTCTAAACTTCTGTTATAAGCTTTGATAGCTGCATTGTAATCTAGATTTTTTTGTTCTTTTTTCTCCTTTGTAATTGTTTTTTCTTTCTTTTTTTCTGTTTTTGATAATTTTTCTCTAGAAAGGTAAAATGTATTTATTTCATTATTAAATTTAGTTTTTAATTTTACACTATCTAAAATTCCATTTTGTATCGAATAAATATCTACCCATCTTCTTGCCAAAGCATATTTATGATAAGTAGAATTATAGCCATCACTTGTAATAAATGGACGGTATTTATTTAAAATATCGCTTGATTTTTCATCGTTTATTTCCAAAATTTCGGTTCCTATATTCATATTTGCCAAAGAATCTGGATTTTCTTTTACAAATAATTTATTTTCATCAATACTATATTTGTATCTGCTAAAAAGTCCTTTTTGATTTTTGAATTTTTTTAATTCTTTTTTAGTGAATTTTTTTGAAGGCATAAATAAATTGAGATGTCCTTGTCGAACTTCAGAAATTATGGGAGAAAGTTTTTGGTAAAACTCTGATGGATTGAGTGGAGTAGTGATGGTGGTTTTTAAACTATCAAATTTATAATCTAATTTTTCTTTAGAAATATATTCATACAAATGAGGATGATTTTCTTGTAATTTTTGATAGGCAAAATCCACATCTTTTTTTAATTTTTCAGTAGAAATTGGTTTCAATAATTGTTCGTTGTATTTCTTTACGGAAATGCAAGAACTTAAAATTATTATTGAAAAAAAGAAAAATATAGGTTTCAAATTATTTTATTTAATTGGTGTTAATTGTTTTTTTAATGACAAATTTCAAACTATATATTATTGTATTGTAATATGTTATGCGTTTTCATTAATGTTATTATTTAAAATAAAAAAACTCTCCAAATAATTTTGAAGAGCTCTTTATTTTATACTTTTTTATTACATCGCATTCACGATCTTATTCAAAGTTTCACTTGGTCGCATTGCAATATCAGTTATTTCAAAATTAGGTTTGTAATACCCTTGTATTTCTTGCGGTTTACCTTGTGCTGCTATTAATTCTTCATTTATTTTTGCTTCATTTTCATTCATTGCATTTGCAATTGGTGCAAATTTTTCTGCTAAACCTGCATCTTTTGTTTGTTTTGAAAGTGCTTCTGCCCAATATTTAGCAAGATAAAAATGAGAACCACGATTGTCTAATCCTCCCAATTTTCTTGTTGGAGATTTATCTTCTGCCAAAAATTTTGCGTTGGCTTCGTCTAAAGCATCTGCAAGAATTTGAGCTTTTTCGTTGTTCAATGTTTGTGCAACATGCTCCAAACTTGCTTGTAATGCAAGAAATTCTCCTAAAGAATCCCATCTCAAATATCCTTCTTGGATGAATTGTTCAATATGTTTTGGTGCAGATCCACCTGCTCCAGTTTCAAAAAGACCACCACCATTCATCAATGGAACTATCGAAAGCATTTTTGCAGAAGTTCCTAATTCCAAAATCGGGAACATATCTGTAAGATAATCTCTCAATACATTTCCAGAAACAGAAATAGTATCTTTTCCTTCTCTCGCTCTTTTTAGGGTGAATTTCATTGCATCTACAACGTTTAGAATCTGAATATCTAAACCTGTAGTATCATAATCTTTCAAGTATTTTTCTACTTTTTTGATGATTTCTCTATCATGAGCTCTTGCATTATCCAACCAAAAAACAGCAGGCGTATTAGAAAGTCTTGCTCTGTTTACAGCCAATTTTACCCAATCTTGTATCGGTGCATCTTTCACTTGGCAAACACGGAAAATATCATCTTTTTCTACATTTTGAACCAATAAAACATTTCCATTTTCATCTTGAACTTCTACCGTTCCGTTATCAGAAATTTGAAAAGTTTTATCATGAGAACCATACTCTTCAGCTTTTTGTGCCATTAAACCTACATTAGGAACAGTTCCCATTGTTGTAGGATCTAGTGCACCATTTTCTTTCATATCATCAATAATTGAGGAGAAAAATAATGCGTAAGAACGATCCGGAATTATTGCAATTGTATCTTCTTCTTTTCCTTCTGTATTCCACATTTTTCCACCTCCTCTTACCAAAGCTGCCATAGATGCATCTACAATAATATCACTTGGAACATGGAAATTGGTAATTCCTTTGTCAGAATTTACCATCGCTACTTTTGGTCCATTTTCAAACGCTACAGCAATTGCAGCTTTAATTTCAGCCTCTTTTTCGTTTCCTTTTATTTTTTCTAAAAGGCTTTCTAATCCGTTGTTTGGATTAATATCTAATTCGTTAAATGTACTTTTATAAGTTGCAAAAACATCTTTAAAATAAGATTCTACAATTGCTCCAAACATTATTGGATCAGACATTTTCATCATTGAACCTT
>CAXYUO010000126.1:0-7601 GCA_964292185.1 uncultured Frigoriflavimonas sp. | reverse complement strand
ACGGAGCTCTTTTTGTGGAACGAAGTGGAACAAAAAAGCGGGAGTGGAAGGCGGAAATGTCTGCCAAAAATAAATAAATGATGGACATTCGACAAAGTCAAATGTCTGCTCCAAAAAAAATATTAAAAAATGAAAGTGAGATTGCTTCGCGATACTCGCAATGAAAAAGAAAAATAAAAAATGAAAATCACAGAACACATAAAAAATGCCAGCGGAAAAACCTTTTTTTCCATAGAAATTGTTCCACCTCCAAAAGGAACGGGAATCGAAGATTTGTACAAAAACATTGATCCATTGATGGAATTTAAACCCCCATTTATCGATGTTACCACTTCCCGAGAAGAGTATATTTATTTGGATAAAGGAAATGATGAAACCTGAAATTAGTATAGTAATAATATAATGTTTTACAATTGAATCAAACTAAACTACTTCCCAACAAAAATTTCAATATCAAATATTATTTGTTGTTGATATTGATTTTTGCCGTAATTATCCTAAATATTTTTATTTCAAAAACCCACGGAATTTCGCCAGATTCTTTAGATTATTTCAAAATGTCTGAAGATTTTCAGTCAACGAATCTTTTTCCAATTGGTTATCCTTTTCTATTAAAATTAACCAATTTATTTGGAAATTTATTGGTTTCAAGTAAAATATTAGCACTTCTTGCATTGTTGATAATGGTTTTTAGTTCCATAAAATATAACTTCTATCCAAGAGAAACAATTTTAGTAATAGGATTAAAAACATTTATCATATTTCATTACTCCTGGTCTGAAACAATATTTTTACCATTATTTTACTTGTTGATTTTATCATTTTATTTATTTAATAAAGGTGTTTTAAATAAAAATAAGTTTGCATTCATTTGGGTTTTTCTATTGATATTTTTGTTTTTTATTAAATATTCAGCACTCTTTATATTTTTAGGAATTTCATTTTTTTTACTGTTAGAAATTGTGAGAAAAACACAATTTGCTGTGGAGAATAAATATTTATTTATCAAAATATTAATAATTACGGCTTTACTTTATGCAACTTATTTATTGTATAATCATTTTATATTTAATAATTTTTTAGGTACAAGATTGCCACCGAAAGATTTTGGCGATGCATCGCGATTGATTAGAATTATTATTTACAACTTTTTCAATGCAATCAATCCTTTTTATTCAAGCACTTCATTTCAATTATTTGGCAAAAGCTTCTTGAATCTTTTAAATTTTGGAAGTGTAATAATTGGTTTGCCTCTTTTGTTTTACTTTTTTAGATCTTATAAATATTGTATTAAATATGAAAAAACATTTCTCAATTTGATTTATATAACAAGTTTAGTTTATTTTTTCGGAATTTTATATTCAAATTTAACTACAAAAATAGATGGTTTAGATTTCAGATTATTGCTTCCTTTCATTTTTATTATCCATTTTATTATTATCAAATACTTTCTTAAACGGTTTGCTCAAGCAGAAAATTTTCTAATTCTTTTAGTAATTGTTAGTTTAACAACAAATTCAATAACACTATATTTATAAATTCTTTCAATGAAAATCACAGAACACATAAAAAATGCCAACGGAAAAACCTTTTTTTCCATAGAAATAGTTCCACCTCCAAAAGGAACGGGAATCGAAGATTTATACAAAAATATTGATCCTTTGATGGAATTTAAACCCCCATTTATTGATGTTACCACTTCTCGAGAAGAGTATATTTATCTCGATAAAGGAAACGGTTTGATGGAAAGAAAAACCACCAGAATGCGTCCTGGAACTTTAGGAATTTGTGCGGCAATTCAGCATAAATATAATGTAGATACGGTTCCACACGTACTTTGCGGAGGTTTCACGAAAGAGGAAACCGAATATCTTTTGGTAGATTGTCTATATCTTGGGATTGATAATATTATGGCGCTTCGTGGAGATGCGATGAAAGGTGAACAGTATTTTCAGCCCACCATTGGCGGACATAAAAACGCGATGGATTTGGTGCGTCAAATGAATAATCTGGGACGTGGAAGATATTTGCACGATGAAAAAGAGAACGATGAAAACAGCAAATTTTGTATTGGTGTTGCAGGTTATCCGGAAAAACATATTGAAGCTCCATCGATGAATTACGACCTAAAATGGCTGAAAGAAAAAGTAGATGCAGGTGCAGATTATATCGTTACACAAATGTTTTTCGACAATAAAAAGTTCATCGAATTTGTGAAAAGTGCAAGAGAAATGGGAATTACGGTTCCTATTATTCCGGGAATTAAACCGATTGCTACGAAAAAACATTTGCAACTTTTGCCCCAAGTTTTCAAAATAGATTTGCCAGAAGATCTTATTTCTGCTGTAGAAAATGCGAAAGATAACGCCGCTGTAAAACAAATCGGGATCGAATGGACGATCAATCAATGCCGCGAATTATTGGATTTTGGTGTAGATGTTTTGCACTTTTATTCCATGGGAAAAAGTGATAATATTAAGAAAATTGCAGGGGAACTTTTTTAATTAGACTTTTCGAGAATTATTTTACAAAAAAAAGCCACATTTAAAATTTTTAAAATGTGGCTTTTTTGAGTTTTATTTGATTTACTTATTAACAAAAATCATTGCAGATTTTAAATCACTTTCAGATTTCAGTTTGTTATTATTCTGCTTTAAAAACTTCAAAACATCTTCTTTTTTAGCAGGAAATAAACTTGCAAAATCTTTTTGATTTTTAGGAAATTCTTGTAATTTATTATTGACCATTAAAAAATAATCACCATCTAAAAGTATGAATTTTGCTGGTCTATCTTCAGCATAACCATTTTCAGCTCTTTTAAATTCTTGAAATTTAATTTTTAATTTTTTATAAAGTTTAGCATTTTTTCCGCTGTTTACTACGTAATAATAACCACCATCAATAAGTTCAACTTTCTCTCCAGTTTCAAAAGAGAATTCAGAATATATATCTGATTTTGGTACTACCATGATTTTCCCTTCTTTTAGAAATTCGATATTATCATTATAAATATTATAGCGTGCATCTATTATTTCGTCTAAATTTTTTATAGTGGTAGGTATAAATTTACTATTGTAATATGGACTTCCACTAATGTCTTTTTCTTCTAGTTTAAAAATATTTTTAAACCATTGATTATCTAAAGCTTGCCCAGCTTCATAAGTAGTGATTTGACTGTAGGAAAAGATTGAAATTAGCAAAAAAGATAATGCAATAATTTTTTTCATAATGGGTGTATTTTTTTTAATTTTAATTTATTTACTAAACGAAATAATGCGTAAAGTTAGTATAATTTAACTGTATTTGCCTTTATAGATTCTTTATTTTCGAAAAAGTTAAATTTTAATTTAAATTAAACTGAGTAAATTTATTTTAAACTATTTATATAATTCATTGCAATTTTCATTTCACTTTCTGTTTTTAATTTGTTTTTATTCTGATTAAGATGTTTCAAAATTTCATCTTTTTTATTAGGAAATAAATTCGCGAAATCTTTTTGATTTTTAGGAAATTCTTCCATTTTACCATCCAATTGTATAAAATACTCTTCTGGTGAAATAATGAATTTCGCTGGTTTATCTGCAGTATATCCACTTGTAGCTTTCTTAAATGCTTGAAAACTAACTCTCGATTTTTTAAAAAGATTAGCATTTTTACCAGAATAAACTAAAAAGAAATATCCATCATCAATAAGTTCAATTATTTCGCCAGTTTCAAAAGCAAAATGAGTGTATAATTCAGATTTCGGCATTACCATTGTTTTTCCATTTTTTTGAAATTCAATAGTATCATTGTAAATATTATATCTCGCAGGAATTTTTTCATTATAATCATTTATATTAACAAGTTGAAATTCCTTGTAATAATAAGGACTGCCTTCAACTTCTCTTTCTTCTTGATTGAAAGTAGTTTTAAACCATAGATTTTCTAAAGCTTGCGTATCATTCAGTCTTTCAAATTTAGATTGGCTGTATGATAGTATAGTAAATAGTATAAAGAATATAGCAATAATCTTTTTCATATGTAGATATTTATTTTTTTAAAGGTCATATGGTATCGCCCAATCTTCATTTATGATTGTTTGCAAGATTTTTAAATGGCGATTTCATAATTTTATTTTAATTAAATGCAATTTACTATTTATTATTCATTCGTCTATAATTCGATTTAAGGTTGATTTATAAAAATAATTCTCACAAAAAAACCTTATTTTTGTCTTTCATTATTAATAATATGAACGATTTTATAGATAACGACGATGATGTTTTCACAGGAAAAGAGCATACTCCAATTCGCGAAGATGCTTTTTTACTTTCTCCAGATGAAAAAATAGAAAAAATAAAATTTCATTTTGAAGAAATTATGCAAACTTTAGGTTTGGATATGACGGATGATTCTTTGAAAGATTCGCCAAAAAGAGTAGCAAAAATGTACGTAAACGAAATTTTTGGTGGACTTCTTCCAGAAAATAAACCCGGAATTTCTACCTTTTCTAATAAATACAAATACCGACAAATGTTGGTGGAAAAAGACATTACCGTCTATTCTTTCTGCGAACACCATTTTTTACCAATTATCGGAAAAGCACATGTTGCTTACATTTCTAATGGAGAAGTGATTGGTCTTTCCAAAATTAATAGAATAGTAGATTACTACGCAAAACGTCCGCAAGTTCAAGAAAGATTGACCATGCAAATTGTAGATGCATTAAAAGAAGCTTTAGGAACTAAAGATGTTGCGTGTATCATAGATGCAAAACATCTTTGCGTGAATTGCAGAGGTATAAAAGACACTGCAAGTTCTACCATTACAGCAGAATTAAGTGGGATTTTCCGCACCAATCCTATTACACGACAAGAATTTCTGCATTATGTGGGAAATCATAGTAAAATTGATTAGATAAATTTAAAAAATGACAATAAAAGAAGCAATTTTAAGATCTTTGGAAGAGTTGGTGAAACCAATTGGTTCGGTAGAGTTATGTGATTATATTATTAATAAATCTTATGCTGAATTTAAAGGAAAGACACCTTCTGCAACAGTTTCTGCGCATTTATCCGATTTTATTTTAAAAAATGACAAACGTGTTAAAAGAATTAAAAAAGCAGGAGGTAATTATTTGTATTATTTAACAAGATTTGAATATGAAATAAATGATGTCTCAATCATAGAAAAACCTTTAACTTTTTCAAAAAAAGAACAATATAAAGAACGAGATCTACATAAACTTCTAAGCACTTATTTAAAAAGCATTGAAAATGTTTTTTCTAAGACAATATTTCATGAGAAATCTTTAAACAAAGAAAGTGGTCAAGTTTGGACAAATCCAGACATGATTGGCGTTAGTTTTCTTCAATTAAAAAACAAAATCAGCCAAGAATTTTTTAAAAAATTAAATCAAAAAGAAGCATTCAAAATTTCATCTTATGAACTAAAAAGAGAAATTACGACTGATAATGAACTAAAACAGGCTTATTTTCAAGCAGTATCAAATTCTTCTTGGGCAAATTATGGTTATCTTGTTGCAATTGAATTTAGTGACGATCTATTGGATGAAATAGAAAGATTAAACCAATCTTTTGGAGTTGGAATAATAAAATTAAGCGCAAATCCTTATCAATCTGAAATTTTATTCCCTGCAAAATATAAAAATTTAGATTTTAAAACAATTGATAAATTATGCAAAATGAATTCTGAATTTGAAAAATTCATTGAACATATAGAAAAATTGATGGGAATTGAAGACCGCTTTTATAAACCGTTGGAGAAAGATTTTGAATTATTTTGCGATAGTTTTTTTGAAAGCGATGAGGTGATTTTGAAATATTGTAGAGAAAAAAATATACCTTTTGAAGAAACAATTTTTGAATAAATTATTTTAAATTACAGTTGTTAGTTTACTATAAACCATCAACCAACAATTTTTAAAATATATATTTAGTGCATTTTTATTAACTTTGTTAAAAATCATTCATTATGGAATCTGTAGAATTAAAACCTATAATCATCGTTCCAAAGAGCGAAAAACAAAAATCTTTAATAGAAATTTTTCTTAAAGCCTTGGATTTGGAATGGAATGATGAAACAAAAATGTCTGAAATAGAATATTTCAAGAAACTAGATAATGCAATAGAACAAGCAAAAAAAGGCAAAGTAACTCGTGTGAAAAGTAAAGAAGAACTTCAGTCGTTTTTAGATTCTTTATGATTTATTCTTTAGATTTTACCGATGAAGCAAAATTGGGAATTAGCAAAATTAAAAAATCTGGGGATCAATCTCTTATTAAAAAACTAACTAAAATATTACTGCAATTGTCAGAAAATCCAATGATTGGAGATGGCAAACCAGAGTTACTCAAACATTATTAAGAACCTACTTGGTCTAGAAGGATTTCATCAAAACACAGATTGGTTTATAGAATTCAAGAAGAAAAAGTAAACATTCTTATACTTTCTTCTTGGGGACATTATGACGATAAATGAATATATTCCATTTAATTTTTTCAATTTAATTATAAAAAAAATGCAACTAAAAATATACAACACACTCACTTCAGAAAAAGAAATTTTCAAACCAATCCACGAAAAAAATGTTGGAATGTACGTTTGTGGACCAACAGTTTACAGTAATGTTCATCTCGGAAATGTGCGTACTTTCATGTCTTTTGATTTTATTTATAGAAGTTTGACGTATTTCGGTTTTGATGTGCGATACGTAAGAAATATTACTGATGCAGGACATTTAACAGACGATGGAAACGTTGATAACGATCGTTTTGTGAAACAATCTCGTCTGGAAAAACTGGAACCAATGGAAATTGTGCAAAAATATACCATAGATTTTCACAAGGTTTTGGATCAGTTCAATCTTTTGCCACCAAATATTGAACCTACTGCAACTGGACATATTTTAGAGCAAATAGAGCTTACCCAGAAATTAATTGATACCGGTTTTGCTTACGAAATAAACGGATCTGTTTATTTTGATGTCTTAGCTTACAACGAAAAAGGTTTGAATTATGGCGAACTTTCTCGCAGAAATATAGAAGATCTTTTGGCAAATACCAGAACTTTAGATGGGCAATCTGAAAAGAAAAATCCACAAGATTTCGCACTTTGGAAAGCAGCTTCTCCTGCACATATTATGCGTTGGAATTCTCCGTGGGGAGAAGGTTTCCCTGGTTGGCATTTAGAATGTACGGCAATGAGTACCAAATATTTAGGAGAAAATTTTGATATTCATGGAGGAGGAATGGATTTGAAATTCCCACATCACGAATGTGAAATTGCACAAGGAAAAGCTTGCAACGGAACTGCTCCCGTAAATTATTGGATGCATGCAAATATGCTTACCATGAACGGACAAAGAATGAGCAAATCTACCGGAAATTATATTTTGCCACAAGAATTAATGTCTGGCGAAAACGATTTTTTTGAAAAAGCTTTTCATCCTTCTGTGGTTCGATTTAATTTTTTGCAAGCACATTATAGAAGTGTTTTAGATATTTCTAATGAAGCCATGATTGCGAGCGAAGAAGGTTTTCAACGATTGATGGAAGCCATGAAATTTTGTAAAAATTATCATTCTCCAAAATCTGAAAC